>JADFGB010000107.1 GCA_022567875.1 Bacteroidota bacterium
TGGGTATTTGGGTAATACATTTGGTTTAACATGGCTTATTCCCATCGAACAATTATTATGGTTTACTTTTAAAGGTGTTGCATTTGTTCTTGTGCAAATGTGGTTGCGCTGGACTTTACCAAGATTAAGAGTTGATCAACTTATGGCTGTTTGCTGGAAATATTTAATACCAATTGCATTTGTCAACCTATTAATAGTCGGACTTATAACTTTGATATAATGATATAAATTAAATGAAAGAATATTTCAATAACATATATTTTGCTCTTTTTACAATCTTTATTGGTATGAAGGTAACATTTAAACATTTATTTGTACCGGCAGTTACAATTCAATACCCCAATGTTAAACCACAATTGCCTTCAAGAGAAAGGAACAGGCTCTATGTTAATATGGATGATTGTATAGGTTGTGACCAATGTGCAAGAGCCTGTCCGGTTAATTGTATTGAAATTGAAACAGTAAAATCTATTCCTGGTGAAGATTTAGGACAAACAACCAACGGAAAGAGAAAAGCTCTTTGGGTTACAAAATTTGATATTGATATAGCAAAATGCTGTTACTGCGAATTATGTGTTTTCCCCTGCCCTACTGATTGTATTTATATGACAGACGTTTATGAGTTTTCGGAATTTGAAAGAGATAATTTGATTTACGATTTTGTTCCCCTAACAGAAAATGAAAGAATAGAGAAAAAAGAAAATCACGAAAAATTTATGGCTGAAAAAGCTGCAAAAAAAGAAGCTGAATTAAAAGCAAAAGAGAAAGAAAATAAAGATAATTCACAAGATAAGAAGTAAAATGACTGTTTATGACATTATATTCTATTTATTTGCACTAATTTCGGTTGGTTCTGCATTCTTTGTGGTCACCTTAAGAAATATTGTATATTCAGCATTCTTCTTGCTATTTACATTATTCGGTATTGCGGGACTTTTTGTACTTCTTAGTGCAGATTTTATTGCTGTTGTTCAACTTGTAGTTTATGTAGGTGCAATTCTTGTGCTCATCTTATTTGGTGTAATGTTAACTAGTAATATTACACAAGTTAAAATAAAGACAAGTAGCTTGCAAATAATTCCATCAGCAATTGCTGTTTTAATTTTAGCGTTTTCATTGATTAAAATTTTCTTAAATACAAACTGGAAGACAGTTCCACTTACGGTTCAATCATCTTCAGTGGAGGGTTTGGGTGTATTGTTACTGAACCAATATTCTGTTGTTTTTGAACTTATAGGAATATTATTGTTGATAGCTCTAATCGGAGCTGCATCAATGGCGCGGAGGTAATAAATATTATTATGATACACATTGGCTTAAATCATTATTTAATAGTCAGTTCTCTCTTGTTCAGTTTAGGCATTTTTGCTGTAATTACAAGAAAAAACGCAATTATGGTGCTGATGGGTATTGAACTGATATTAAATTCAGCTAATATAAATTTTGTAGCTTTTGCAAGATATGGCAATTTCGGACTCACTGGTCAATTAACTGCTTTGTTTGTCATTATTTTAGCTGCTGCAGAAGCAGCAATTGCCATGGCAATTGTATTGAACATTTATAAAATGTTTACAAATATAAATGTAGATGAAATAGACACTCTAAAAGATTAATGCATATAACAGAATCTTTACTAGTTAAAATAGCTCTTGTAACTTTATTCCTACCCTTAATTGGGTTTATAGTAACCCTGCTATTTGGGAAACGTATTAAATGGCTTTATTGGTTTGAAAATTCTATTTTAATAATAATATTTTCTCTCTCCGCTGTTTTAGCCTATCTTAAATTGACAAATTTTACTGATCAAACAATAATTTCAGAATTTCAGTGGATTAACTTGGGCAATGTTCCCTTCCTTAAAACAATTACAATTGAGTTGGGAATAATGTTAGATAATGTCACTGTAATAATGGTACTTGCTGTTACAATTGTCAGCATGGTTGTTCATATTTTTTCCATTGGATACATGAAAGGTGACAAGAGATATAACAGGTACTTTTCATATTTAGGCTTATTTACTTTTTCAATGCTTGGTATTGTCCTTACGCATAACCTGCTGATGATGTATATCTTTTGGGAGTTAGTCGGTATTTCATCCTATTTATTAATCGGTTTTTGGTACGAGAAAAAAACAGTATCAGACGCAGCAAAAAAAGCATTCTTGGTAAATAGAATTGGTGACATCGGAATGTTCTTGGGCATTCTTATATTAGTAACAACATTTAACACATTTTCATTCGATAAAATATTTTACCAAATTTCACTCGGTAATTTACCATTTGGTACGGAATTCGGATTGACTTTAGTAGGTGTTTTACTTTTCTGCGGGGCAATAGGAAAATCAGCACAATTTCCATTACACGTTTGGCTGCCCGATGCTATGGAAGGTCCAACGCCTGTCAGCGCTTTGATTCACGCAGCTACAATGGTTGCTGCCGGTGTTTATTTTTTAATTAGAATCTTCCCTATTTTATCAGGCGATGCTCTTCTAATAATAGCAATTATAGGTGCTTTATCGGCATTTATTCCTGCTACAATTGCAGTCACACAAAATGATATTAAAAAAGTATTGGCATATTCAACAATAAGCCAATTAGGATATATGGTAATGGCTATCGGGGTCGGTGCATACACTTTTGCATTTTTCCATTTAATTACACACGCTTTTTTTAAAGCATGTTTATTCTTGGGTTCCGGTTCTGTTATTAACGCTATGCATCACGAACAAGATATGAGAAATATGGGTGGCTTGAGAAAGAAGATGCCGATAACTTATGTTACTTTTTTAATTGCTTCTTTGGCACTATCGGGAATTCCCTTAACCTCCGGCTTCCTAAGTAAAGATGGAATTCTAGTTGGTACATTTGCATTTGGTTCTTTAACAGGTAACTGGTGGTTTGCTGCAACAGGATTTTTAGTAGCATTCTTAACCGCTTTTTATATGTTCAGAGCAATTATTCTTACATTCCACGGTAAACCAAGAGATAAAAAGAAATATGAAAAAGTAAAAGAATCTTCATTTGTTATGGCAATGCCTTTAGTTGTATTATCAATTTTATCTTTATCCTTTTGGTATTCATTAAATCCATTTAATCCTGAAGAAAGTAAATTACTTTCTAACTGGGTAAAACCACCTGAAATTTCCGTACCTCAAAGTGCAAGATATGATTTTATGAAAACGGAAACCGAAAAAGTTAATGAAGTAAACTTAAAAGAAGAAATTATTTATTCATCTGCATATACTGAAGCTATTCATCATGCACATTATCCAACATTATTTACATCAGCAACTTTAGCTTTTTTGGGAATTCTATTTGCTTTTATCCTTTACCAATGGAAATTTATAGATCCTGATAAATTAGCCAATAAATTGAAACCTGTATACCTACTTTCATTTAATAAATGGTATTTTGATGAAATTTATTATGCTACTTTTGTCGCAGGTACAATAGGTTTAAGTAGAGTAATAAATTTCTTTGATAATAAAATAGTTGACGGCATTGTAAATGGCTCAGCATCTGTCACAAGATATTTATCAGCATTTACCGGAAAATTTGACAATATAGTTGTAGATGGTTTTGTAAATATGACTGCTTATCTAAGCGGTTTATTAGGATTGTTCTTTAGAAGATTTCAAACCGGAAAAGTACAATCTTATTTAATGTTTGTAATTTTTTCAATAATAATACTCTTATATATATTTAAGTAAATAAAAATTTATCAAAATAGAATTATAGATTATGGAAAACTTCCCAATACTATCATTATTAATATTCCTTCCGATTATAGGAATGGTTTTAATTCTTGCTCTGCCTAAAGACAAGGACAAAACAATTAAATGGCTGACTCTGGTTATTACAGGAATTCAGGTTATTCTGGCAGTAATTATTCTTTTCTTTTTTAATTTTTCACTTGGCGGTATAAACGATCCTTCTTCTTTCCAATTTGTTGAGAAATTAAGATGGATTGAAATATCAGGACTTGCATGGGTTGGGAAAATAAAAATAGATTACTTTTTAGGCATTGACGGTATAAGTGTTGTTTTAATATTACTAACAACTATAGTAACATTTATAGCAACTTTAGCATCGTGGAATATTTCAAAATCTCTTAAAGGTTATTTTGCACTTTTCTTATTATTAGATACCGCAATGCTTGGCGTTTTTGTTTCTTTAGACTTTTTCCTTTTCTATGTTTTCTGGGAATTAATGCTTTTACCAATGTACTTTTTAATTGGTGTTTGGGGTGGTCCAAGAAGAGAATATGCTGCAATAAAATTTTTCTTATATACTTTACTTGGCAGTATTTTCATTTTATTGGTAATGATTGGTTTATACTTTAGCGCTACTGAAACACTTGTTGATGGTTCTAAAGTATTTACATTTAATTTATTAGCATTAATGGATCCCGCTAATTATAACGCAACAGGCATTCTTTCGCCTCTTAATCCAAATAATTTAAGATTTATAGCATATATTGCTTTGTTTATAGGATTTGCAATAAAGATACCGATGTTTCCATTCCACACCTGGCTGCCCGATGCACACGTGGAAGCACCAACAGCAATAAGTGTAATTCTTGCCGGCATTCTTTTGAAGATGGGTACGTATGGAATTCTTAGAATAAGTTTCCCAATATTTCCTGAGATAACGCAACAACTTGCATGGTACATTGGTCTGTTTGGATTGATAAACATTATCTATGGAGCTTTGGCGGCAATGGCACAAAAAGATTTCAAAAGACTAATTGCCTATTCTTCTGTTTCTCATATGGGCTACGTATTGTTGGGTATGGCTTCTCTTTCAACTGCGGGAATAACAGGAGCTGTTCTGCAAATGTTTAATCACGGTATAATTACAGCAATGCTATTTATAATTGTTGGTATAATTTACGACAGAACACATACAAGAGAAATTGATGCCTTTGGCGGTTTGGCAAATCAAATGCCTGTTTACACGGGATTTGTTATGGTTGCTTTTTTTGCTGCTATAGGTTTACCGGGATTAAGTGGATTTATTTCAGAAGTATTAGTTTTTGTAGGTGCATTCGGTAATGACCTGCTTAGAGTACTTACAATTATAGCAACTCTCGGTATTTTATTGGGGGCAGCTTATATGTTATGGGCTTTCCAAAGAATTTATCTCGGTACTGTAAAAGATAAATGGAAAGAACTAACGGATTTAACTTTCAGAGAATATTGTATGCTGATTCCTTTAACAATTATAATTATTGTACTTGGTGTATATCCTTCTGTTATTTTACAATTTATGACTACATCGGTAAACGCAATAGTTAAATTTATGGCAAATGTAAACATTA
>JADFGB010000108.1 GCA_022567875.1 Bacteroidota bacterium
GCCTTTTGTTAAGGGGAAGTGGAGTGAGTTTTGGGACTGGATACGAACAGAATGGGGTGTACGAGTACTTACGCCAATGCAAGAAGTAATAGAGAAAATAAAGAGTATCATGGTGACTGTTCTTGCTGTAGTAGCTGGTGCAGCACTAGGCGGCGCCATGTTTGGACCTCTAGGCGTGGTAGGAGGGGGGCTAATTGGTGGGGGCCTTGCTGAGCTATTTAAGATGCTTGGTAATAGAGCAGCAGGTGATACATATATACCAAAGACCGGATTATATATGCTTCATCGGGGGGAAGCGGTTATCCCGGCATCACAAAATAGATCACTGAACCAGTATTCTAAGCCGATAAATATCCAAAACATTTATACCTTGAAAATCTATTCGGTTATTTAGCAGGTTAAAAAGTGTTTCTCTTACTCTGTCGGTAGTGGGGCGCACAAGTTTTGACTTAGGAACCAGAATTTTGTGTCCTTTATATTCTCCGGAAATTATGCGCATAATTTTAAGTTTTAAATTGCTCTTAAAGCAATACCTGCAGCTGCGGAAAAGGAATTATATCTTTCTGCAAAGTAAGGATTGTTATAAATTTCTGGTTCGGGTGTAAGTTTATCAAACGGGTTGTATTGTATAAATTCTATCCCGGTTATATCTTTAATGGAGTTTATTAAAGCCTGGGACAAATTCTCTCCCGCTATATATGCAGTATCAATATGGTCAGGTGTAATTTTTTTATCCTTTGTGTTTATCTCATTTACAATTTTAGAAGGAATTTCACTTATGTTATTCACTCTTATGCTTTTTATTATCAAAGGTTTTCTTTCGTATGAAAAAATAAGCGAGAGGATATTGCTGGAATAAAAAGCACTGAGTGTTAACCCAATCACTTTATTTGAAGTAACTACATTTAATGCTCGTTCAGCAGAAAGAGATAAGTTATCTGTGTATTTCAATCTTAAATTATTTTGATAACAGAAATTCTTAATAATTTTAAGATACTTTCTGTTAATACCAACTACAATGGCAGAATTATATTCTACAAGATCATTTTTTTCTATTTCTATATATTGTATAATAAGTTCATTTATTGGTGCTTGGGGATAAAGTACCGAAAGTTCCCATTTAAACTCTTCATAAAGATCATCGTGCAGTAATGTATTATCATAAGGAAGTTGGACAGTATAAAATAATTCTTGGGGAAGTGTAAAAGAAGCGAATTTTGTTGCAAGAGGTGTTTTCAATACTAGTTCATCAAAAGCGCCCTGTAAAAGAGCGCCTATTTTTGTTTCCTTTTCATTTTTAAAATCTATTACTTCGCTAAAATAAGCTTCATCAACATTCTTTAAAAAGAAGTGATTATTTGTACAATTTATTTCAACAACCTGCAGTTTTGAATTAGATATTGAAAATCCTGCATGGTTTTTGAAGACATCCATTATTTATATTATTACTCCCAAGAGGCAGTGTTTTTTAAAGCATCATCATCTAAACTTCCTATTGTTCCATATCCATCAGGGTCTTTTAGAAAATATCTTTTACCCAAAACAATAGTTGTATCAATTCTTATTACTCTACCGTATCTGTTTGTTACAGTATCAATATTTACAGTAGTATCAATTTGTAAAATATAATCCGACCAAGATTTAGGAGTTCTAAATAAACTATCTGGAGTAAATTCTCCATCTGATAACACAACAAATGGGTTAGATGATCTTTGGATTACTGTATCAAATCCATTAATTATTTCTTGTACTTTTGGATCGTATTTTATGAAGTTAATTAAAGTATCTAAATTACCGGCAAAGGATTTGTGTTGCTGTGCCCACAAAATTTCTGCTTGCTTAATATTAGACATTCTCAGGCGGGATTCATTTTTGAAAAATTTTTCTGATTGCACTCTATCTTTTGGATCAATAATTGCAACTTTTATCAATACAAGTACCAATATTGCTATTACTACGTATAGCGCTGTGTGGATATACCAGGGCTCTGGTTTAGAACTCATTTTTCCTCCGGAACTTTTAATATTTTAGAATTACTTTTCAATATATAAATACTTTTTAATTTTAGTAAATTTTATTTGACCAATACCTTTAATATTTAGCAACTCTTTTATTTTTTTTATGCCATTATTATCGGTTCGATATTTAATAATATTTCCGGCTATTATTCTTCCTATGCCGGGTATTGATTTTAATGCTTTGCTATTCGCTGAATTTAATTCAATTTTTTTTATTTTATGTTGTTTATCAACATTCAATTTGTTAAAATCTAAAACTTCCTGATTATAATCAACAAGCTTACTTTTATTTATTTTATCTAAACTATCTTTTTTTATTGCAGCATAAAATAAACTATCTTGTTTAGAATAATCAAATCTCTTATAATCAGCTTTATTTTTATCAATAAAAAAGTATTTATAGCCAAACCCGATTGAAAATATCACCAGTAAAAATATTATTACTTTTATTTCAGTTTCGGTAAAACCAATTTTTTCGGATAATTTTGTTAATCCTTTCTTCAATTGAAGATATCTTTTTATTTAGAATTTAATTTGAGCAGTTAAATATAATTATTTTTTCAGAATTTAAATAATGATTATCATATAATTTATCTTGAGCGTTTAAAAAAATGTTTTTCATCAGCACCCTGTATATTTTTTATATTGGGTAATTCTCCAAGTTCGCGCAGTAATTCTTTTTCTTTGGAGTTTAATTTTTTAGGGACTTCAATATTTATTCTTACATATTGGTCTCCGCTGCCGGAATGATTGAGATGACTAATTCCTTTGCCTCTCATTTTTAAGAGTTTTCCTGCACTTGTTCCCGATTCAATTTTCAGTTTTGCTTTACCGTTAAGAGTAGGGACTTCAACTAAATTACCCAATACTGCAGTGGGGAAGCTAATATGCAAATCGTAAATAATATCATCTTCTTCTCGAATAAAATATTTATGCAGCTCTTCGTAGAAAACTACAATTATATCACCTGTCCTTCCATTTCTCTTTCCGGCATTTCCTTGACCTCTTAAAGTCATATAACTGCCTTCGTGAACTCCAGCAGGTACATCAATTTTAATTGTAACTTCGTCTTTTACTCTGCCGTCACCTCTACATTTTCTGCACGGGTTATCAATAACGCTGCCTTCTCCACCGCAATTGTTACAAGTGGTTATGTTTACAAACTGTCCGAATACTGATCGTGATACTTGTTTTACTTCTCCTGCACCATAACAAACAGGGCAAGTGGTTTTGGAACTTCCGCCCTCTGCTCCATTTCCGTTGCAGGCGTCACATTCTACAAGTTTTTTTATTTTTAATTTTTTAGTAACACCAGCAGCAATTTCTTCCAAAGTTAAATTAAGTGTAATTCGAAGATCAGAACCTGGTTTGCCACTACCTCTTCCTTGTGATCGTGCTCTTTGACTACCCCCAAAAAAATCATCAAAAATAGATGAACCGCCAAATATATCTGAAAAATGAGAAAAGATATCATTAATATCTGTGAATCCCTGTCCTCCGAATCCTCCACGCATTCCCTCGTGACCGAATTGGTCATAGCGTGCTTTTTTATCATCGTTACTTAAAATCTCATAGGCTTCTGCACCCTCTTTAAATTTGTCTTCTGCTCCTTTATCACCCTGGTTTCTGTCTGGGTGGTACTTCATTGCAAGTTTTCTGTATGCTTTTTTAATTTCATCTTTCGAAGCATTTCTGTCTATGTCTAAAATTTCGTAGTAGTCACGTTTTGTCATTAATTTTCTTTTTCCTCATTATTGGTTTTGCTATCATTATTCTCAGCAACAGTTTCTTCAGTTATATCTTCACTTACAATAACTTTTGAATGCCTTATAACTCTATCTTTATAAAGATAACCTGTTTCAATTTCTTCCAAAACAGTATGGGGTTTTGCACCTTCTTCTTTTCTCTGCATTATAGCCTCGTGGTAGTCAACATCAAACTCTTTACCAACTGCCTCTATTTTAGAAATTCCTTGCTCGTTTAAGGTTTTTATCAGTTTGTCAAAAACTATTTTTAAACCATCATAAACTGTATTAATATCTTTTGCATCTTTGATGTGTTTTAAAGAACGTTCAAAATCATCAATAACCGGTAGTAGACTAATTATAATATGTTCACCTGTATATTTAAGTAAATTTGCCTGTTCGTTATCGGTTCTTCTTTTATAATTTTCAAATTCGGCTACTTTTCTTAAGAGTGTATCCTTTAATTCTGCATTTTCTGTCTTTAGTTTTTCTAATTCTTCAGATAATTTTCCATCTTTTTTAACAGATTTTTTTACTTTTTTAGTTTGTTCTTCTTTCTTCTCTTTATGTTTCAATTATTTTTCCTTTCTTTTTTATTTTTTGTTTCACTTTAATAGGATTTTCTGTTAGTCAATATTTCACTTAGTATTTTAGAAGTATAATCTACTATTGCTATCACTTTTGAATATTTCATTCTCTTCGGACCGATAATACCAAGAGTGCCTGATGTTTCTCCTATCTTATATGTTTTACTAATAAAACTGTAATATTGCAGCTTTTGATTTTCATTTTCGGACCCAATTGAAATTTGTACTTCGTTAGTTTTAGATTTTGATTTTTTATCAAGAATGTGAATAATAATTTCTTCGTCTTCCAAAAGTTCTACAACACTTTGAAATCTTTCCGGTTCTTCAAACTCAGGTTGTTTAAGAACATTTTTAACCCCTGAAATAACAAGTCTATGCGATGTTGCTTTATCTGTAAAAATTTTATCCGCGGAATCAATAAATAATCTGATAACCGTTTTTTCATCACTAACAATATCTCTAAACCTTTCTTCAAAAGTTTCCCTAATTTCTTTAAATGAAAGTCCATGCAGTCTTTCATTCAATAATCTTTGTACCGACTCTATTTGTTTTTGTTTAATTCCGGATTTTAATTCCAGTGTTATTGTTTTTATCATCCCGGTTTTTATGCTGATAACTACCAAAATTCTTTTTGAAGAGATCCAAACAATTTGTAGTCTCTGTAATTTAGTTGTATCAAAACTCGGATAAACAACACAAGCTAATTGTTGTGTGATTTTACTTAGCAGCTTTGATGTAAGTTTCAAAAGTTCGTCTGTCTCAAATGACAAGTAGTTATTTGTCAAAACGGCCTTTCTTTTGTTTTGCATCCTTTAAGCCACGAATAATACTTTGTTTCAAGGACTTATTCATGGTGATTTCTTCCATTTCATAATCGTCTATATATTCTTCTTTTTTATTTCCGGACATCTATTAATTCCCTTTATGAATTTATATACTCTACAGCACC
>JADFGB010000109.1 GCA_022567875.1 Bacteroidota bacterium
TGTCTTCCTGTTTAGAACATCCTCTACTAAGTCTACCAGTTCCCACGCTATCTTCTCTACTAATTTATCGTTCATTTCACTTGCTTCTTGCTTTGCCATAGGGAATGTTTCTGTGTCTTCAGAGAGACACCCAAGTTCTTTTTCAGATTCTTTCGCCCATAGATTAAACTCGCTGACTCTTGGCAATAAAATCCTTTTAACCCTATCGTTTAAATCTATTTTGTCCACATCTTTAACATCTTTTGCAACAAGGAAAGCATCAATTAAAGTTGAGAATCCTGCCTGGACCGAAGCCATCGCTTTTATGCTTGAGTTTCCTTTTGTTATATCCACTTTGTCCATCCAGATTTGTTTTAATGCTAAAAGTCCTGCTTCTTGTTTATCTTTTTTATCTGATTTTCTAATCATAATAGATATTGAAACACCCTGCATAATATCAAAAACATTTTGGTCTTTGCTTCCGTCCGGAGCAGTTTCTTTCTTTTTAGCATTGCCGTGTAAATCCAAAATATAAATTTCATCAAAGGTTTCGAGCAAATGTTTTCTCATTTGTCTGTGAATAATTCCGTCTAAAAAGGAATTATTTGTAATCATTGCTACAATGCCGGTTTTGTTCTTTTCAACAAAATGTTCTGCGTAACGAATAAATTTTATGTAGTCATCAGAAAGAGGTTGAATATTTCTTTCATTTAAATCCTTTTTGTAATCTTTAATTAAATTCAAAATCCATTCGCCTTTGTTTGTAGAACTAACGCTGTAAGGAGGATTCCCAATTACAACCATAATAGGAGAATCGTTTTTAATTTGTGATGCTTCTTTAGATTCTTCTGCGATGCTTTCGGCAAAACCAAATCCCGTAAAAAGGTCGCCTATATTATCTGCTTCTTCCAAAGAGTTTGTAAGATAAATTCCCAATCGTCTATTAAAATGTTTAAATCCGGTTGCCTTAAATGCCATACTTAGTTTTAGGTGTGCAATTGTGTACGGTGCCATCATAATTTCAAAACCGTGTATGCGCGGCAGTAAATCGTGATGCACATAAGCCGGCCAACGTCCTATTTGTCCGGTTTCTTTAAGCTGTAAATAAATACTTCTAATTACAGCGCTAAGAAATGTTCCGGTACCGACAGCCGGATCTAAAATTTGAACTTTGTGAGTTCCGTTTTCTAATTTTGATGTATCAGCTAATCCGGAAGAAAGTCCAAATTCTTTTTTAAGCAAATAATCAACAGATCGGACAATAAACCTGACGACAGGCTGCGGCGTATAATATGCACCCATCTTTTTTCTAAGGTTTGCATCATATTCTTTCAAAAAGTCTTCATAAAAATGAATTACGGGGTCGGGTCCCTCGTGAGTTTTACCCCAAAGATCATCTTTAAAATATTGCTTCATTAAGGAACATTTGCGTGAGAAAAAACCTCACAAAGTTCGTCAACCAAATATTTCAGTCTTTTGTCAAAATCCGCTCCGGCTATGTGGTCAAAAAAATGCCGAAGGAAAGGATTTGAAGCAGGGACAAGATCACGCGCTTCCTGTCGTGAAAAATCATCAGAAGTTTCATCGTGGTATCTTGCTACAAAGAGTCCATAAACCAACGTTTGTGCATACATATCTGCAAACGAATCTGGAGTTAAATCGTGCACAAGTAATTTTTTAAGAGTATTGTAAATTTTATTTATCTCAGTATTTTTCTTTAAATCAGTTGAAAGGAATTGTAATAAATTATCGCGGATTCTTTGAGCCTTACCGCCCATAATTTTTGCAAGATGCAATCCGCTTTTAATTGGTTCTTTGTGCGATTGTGCAAAGTCAATTAATGATTTTGCTAAATGTTCATAACATTCCGGATTAGGAGAGATTATTCTATTTTTTAGGTTATAATTGGCAATTTTTATTGGCTCTTCATACCTCTGTCCGTTTCTATAAAAACGAAATTCTAAATAATCTGTAAGTACTAAATTAGCATAACCAAAATATCTTGCCATTTGTTCTGATTTTTCAATCTTATCTAAAGATGTTCCTATGTCTTTTACTTCAATGTACAAAATTGGAATATCAGCTTTCATTACAATAAAATCAGGTTTATTCCCTTTCTTTGCCTTTGGATCATGGTCAATTCTATGAACATTTATTGATTCAAATATTTCTTCAATAAGAATTTCAAATTCTTTTCGATAACCCATTTCACTCGTTTCTTCGTGTTTGAATTTTTGTGAAACAGATTGAAGGTAATGCGTAATAATATTTTTCATAAATAAAAAATAAGGTATTTGTGATAAATAAAAAATAAAAAAAATATTATAATATTCTGTAGGGAAAAGGCATGCCTTTCCCCTACGGTTTGTAATATACCCATCTCTTTGTATTTTAAAATAAAAAAAACAGGATTTATATGTACTGGTTAATTCTATTTATCGCCGGGTTATTTGAAACTGCCTGGGCTATCGGACTAAAATACTCAAACGGATTTACAAAATTATGGCCGAGTGTTTTTACTGTTGTTGCAATTATTATCAGTATGGGTTTGCTTTCATATTCACTTAAATCACTGCCCGTCGGTACGGCTTATGCTGTCTGGACAGGGATAGGTACAGTTGGTACTGCAATATTGGGAATATTTTTGTTTGGTGAATCAAAAGAATTAGTAAGAATATTTTTTATATTTTTAATAGTTGTGGGTATAATAGGTCTTAAAGTATTTTCAGTGGAATAGGAAAATAAAATGGGTAAAGAAAAAATTAGATGTGAGTGGGCAGGTTCAGATCCGCTGTATATTGATTATCACGACAAAGAATGGGGAGTGCCCGTACACGAGGACAGAAAACTTTTTGAAATGCTCATTCTTGAAGGAGCACAGGCAGGTCTTAGCTGGATAACAATTTTAAAGAAAAGAGAAAACTACAAAAATGCGTTTGATAATTTTGAACCAAAAAAAGTTGCTGATTATAATTCTGATAAAATTAATAAATTATTATCCGACCCAGGTATTGTAAGAAACAGGCTGAAGATTAATTCAGCGATTACAAATGCAATAGCCTTTTTAGAAATTCAAAAAGAATTCGGTTCATTTGATAATTACATCTGGGGCTTTGTAAAGGGAAAATCCATAAAAAATAAATGGAAACTTTTGGAAGAAATTCCAGCTACCACACCTTTATCTGATAAGATAAGCAAAGACCTAAAAAATAGAGGATTTAAATTTGTAGGGACAACTATTTGTTATGCATTTATGCAAGCAGTGGGAATAGTGAACGACCACGTAATAAGCTGCTTTAGATATAATTTAAAATAGTTGTTCATTTTTTATATATTTAAACTAACTTATTAATTAGTTAGGTAAATATGATTAGCAAAGACCTATTAGAAATTTTATGTTGTCCCGAAACAAAAGCCGATTTAGTGCTTGACGGTGACTCTCTTGTTTCGGTTGATAAAAACACTCGCCTGCGTTATAGAATTGAAGAAGATATTCCCATTATGTTGATTGAAGAAGCTGAACATTTAAGTTTGGAAGAATGGGAAAGAATAATGAAGGTACACGATAAACCTATAAATTAAATTTATGGATCCAATAAATATTATTATCGGGCTGAATATAATAGCAACTCTTGGTGCAAATGTATCCGGTGCCAAAAAAGGGTTAAGGTCAAAAATATCAGTAGCAAAAGAAAAACCTCAATCCTATTTACAACAACTGCCATTGTCACTTTCTGTTTTAACCCTGATTATTTTAATTTTTGGAATTTTTCAAGTCGGAACTTTATCATATAATTCTGAATATAATGTTTTAAGAATCGTGGCTTTATTGGCATATCTTCTTTTTTCTTGGATTCAAATATGGTCTTATAAAACATTGGGTGAACAATATTCACAGGAAGTTTTAATTTTCAGGACACATAAAATTGTAAACCATGGATTATACAGGGTGATAAGACATCCTCAATATTTATCTCAAATAATTATAGATTTGACAGGTGCTTTTGCTGTTCTAAGTTATATTTTATTGCCTTTGGCTTTGGTACAAATTCCGCTTTTAATTTTAAGGGCAAAGTTAGAAGAAAATTTAATGGAAAAACATTTCAAGCAAGATTTTAAAGATTATAAAAATAAAACAAGATTTATTTTACCTTTTCCAAAATTTTAATGATTAATTATTTAAAGAAAATATCAACCTTAATAATTTCTGCAATTATACTATCATCTTCAATTAGTGTGTATGCACAATATGATGAACTGAGAATCTATTCAGGAAAAGATGTTTACTCAATTCCGGCTGCGGCAAAAGGTGATAATGTTTTTTTCTCGGTTGAAGATTTTGCAAAAGCACTTTCTATTAATACATATTTTAATTCAAAGACTAAAAAAATAGAATTAAAATTTTCAGGCTATAAATTAAAAATAACTGCCGGAAATCCATTTTTTATTTTTACATCTAAGATTACAAAAAGAAAAGAAATTCATCAACTGCCAAACTCTTCTTTTATAATAAGGGATAAAATATTCGTATCACTAAAATACATTCTTCCTTTGTTGAAAAGAGCCTTAGCCAAAAATTTAGTTATTAAAGGCAAGTATAAACTTATAATCGGTAAAAAAACAAATATTCCTGAAAATATAATTGTTACAAAAAAACCTCCTATTAAAAAATATAAATACGGAATAACGGGAATCAGTGTAAGTGATAAATCGAACGGAACGCTTGTTAGAATTAAATCAAAACAAAAAATAGTTACTTATAACAGCACTTTTAAGAATGGGGAATTAAAAATAATATTCAGAAATGTAAATGCAAAAACTGAAGATATCAGATACAACAATTCAAGTAATTTTATTGAAGACATCATTGTAAGAAATATAAATGAGGATACTGAATTAATTATTAAAGTCGGAGATGATTATATCTCTAACGATGTAATAAATGCGAACAAAGGGAATGATATTCTAATATTACTTCATAATAAAATACTTACAACCAGTACAGAGGTGGATAAAAATAAACAGAAATGGAATTTTGATGTAATTGTAATAGATGCCGGTCACGGTGGAATTGACGGAGGAACTTACGGGGTTTACGGGATAAAAGAAAAGGACGTTAATCTTGCTATTGCATTAAAGCTGGGAAGAATCCTTGAAAAAAAAATGAAAGCTGTACAAAATAATGATTATGAACTTGAGATAAGGGAAGAAGACCTTAATGTAGATGAGCTTTACAAATATCTTGCTGCATCTGATGTGTTTCTTT
>JADFGB010000110.1 GCA_022567875.1 Bacteroidota bacterium
GAGTATTTGAAAAGGGGAAATTAAGCGAGAATGATTTTAAAGATAAAATACTTAATGCACTTAATTACAAAATTACGGCTGATGAGTTTTGTGAAATTTATTCAAGTGTGTTTACAGAAAATAAAGAAGTAACCTCTCTTCTTCCTAAGCTAAAAGAAAAGTATAGGTTGGTTCTACTTTCAAACACTAATTCTATTCATCAAGAATATGGATGGAAAAATTATAGCTTTCTTAAATACTTCGATAAACTTATCCTCTCTCACAAAGTAAAAGCCATAAAACCTGAATTAGATATTTATAAAAGTGTAGAAAGTTTTACAAACAAGCCCCCTAAAAATCATTTGTTTATAGATGATATACTTGAATATACTGAAACTGCCAAAAAACTTGGGTGGGATGCAATTCATTTTACAGGATATGAAAACTTAAAAACAGAACTAACTTTAAGAAATATTTTATAGCAGCAGCTACATTCCCTATAAAAACCACTTAAATCTAATATTGGATTTTCTTATATTTCAACCCTATTTATCAACAAGTAAAAACGGTGAGAAATGAAAAAATTTAATTTATTAATTGTTTTATTGTTTGCTTTAACTCTTATCGGCTGTGGCAATAAAACGGTAGATACTGATAATTTTAAATATCAAACCGAAAAATTTGCCGATCTCAGAATTTTGCGTTACAAAGTTCCGGGCTTTAATGAACTTTCTTTAAAGGAAAAGAAACTTGTTTATTATTTGTACGAAGCCGCTCTTTCCGGAAGAGATATTATTTACGACCATAATTACAAATACAATCTTACAATTAGAAGAACGCTTGAGACCATTGTAAACAGTTATAGCGGTAAACGCAGTGGAAAAGATTGGGATAATTTTATGGTTTACACAAAACGTGTATGGTTCTCTAACGGTATTCATCACCATTATTCCAATAATAAGATATTACCTGATATTTCAAAAAAATATTTTACAACATTACTTAAAAATTCAAATTCTAAACTTTTACCACTTTCAAAAGGAGAAAGTGTTGATGGATTTTTGAAAAGAATCACTCCTATAATATTTGATCCGAAATTAGCCCCCAAGATGGTAACATTTGACTCAAACGTTGACGTAATAAAAAACTCTGCCGTTAATTTTTACGAAGGCGTTACTCAGAAAGAAGTCGAAAATTATTATAAAAAGGTGATAGATAAAAAAGATCCTCATCCAATCTCTTATGGACTTAATTCGAAAATGATGAAGGTTAACGGAAAGATCGTTGAAAAAAAATGGAAATTAGGCGGAATGTATTCTTCGGCTATTGAAAAAATTATTTTCTGGTTAGAAAAAGCAGCTGGTGTTGCCGAAAATGAATTACAAAAGAAAACTTTTTTAAAGCTTATAGAGTACTACAAAACCGGTGACCTTAAAGTATTTGACGAATACAACAAGCTTTGGGTTAAAGATACAAAGTCCAGAGTAGATGTCGTGCACGGTTTTATAGAAGTATATAGCGATCCATTGGGTTACAGGGGTTATTATGAATCAGTGGTTTCAATCAAAGACCTTGATGCGACAAAAAGGATAAAAGTAATTGCCGATAATGCTCAATGGTTTGAAGACAACTCACCCATTCCGGATAAATATAAAAAACAAAGTGTTAAAGGAATATCTGCAAAAGTGATTACCGTTGTTGTTGAATCAGGAGGTACTTCACCTTCAACACCAATTGGAATAAACTTACCAAACGCATTCTGGATAAGAAAAGAATTCGGTTCAAAATCGGTCAACCTTGGTAATATTGTTTACGCTTATAATAAATCAGGCTCAAAAGAATTGTTAAAAGAATTTTCTTATTCACCCGAAGAAGTAGAGCTTGCAACTAAATACGGCGCACTTACTGCCGACTTGAAAACAGATATGCACGAAGTTATCGGTCATGCTTCGGGTCAGTTGGCTCCCGGCGTTTCACCCCCTAAGCAAACACTAAAAATTTATGCTTCCATTATTGAAGAGGCAAGAGCAGACCTCGTCGCTTTGTATTATCTTCCGAATCAAAAGTTGATTGATATCGGTGTCAGCCCAAATGCAGATGCTTACAAAACTGGATATAACATATATATTAAAAACGGTTTAATGCTTCAATTAAGGAGAATAAAACCCGGAGAAAATATAGAAGAAGCTCATATGCGCAATAGACAAATTGTTGCAAAATGGGTTTATGAAAAGGGAAAAACAGATAACCTGCCTGACGGTAAAGTTGGTGTTATAGAAAGAAAAACAAAAAATGGAAAAACTTACTTTGTAATTAATGATTACCAAAAATTACGTATCCTGTTCGGAAGACTATTAAATGAAATGCAGAGAATTTCTTCAGAAGGTGATTTTGATGCAGCAAAAAATTTAGTTGAAACTTACGGCATAAAAGTAGATAAAGATCTGCATAAAGAAGTTTTGGAAAGATACAAAAAACTTAATCTTGCACCTTACAGCGGTTTTATAAATCCTTTACTAAAACCTATAATGAAAGACGGAAAAATCACGGATGTAAAAATTGAATATCCTATGGACTTTACAAAACAGATGATTTTTTACGCAAAAAATTATTCTTTTCTTCCAAATATGAATTAAATATATTAAATTTCTTGACTATCGCGGCTATACAGTGATAGTCGAGAAATTGTATAACCACCATCTTTATATAAAAAAATATACAAAGACAATTTAATAGTCGGTATAAAGCTGTGTGGTGCAAGTAATTTTTCAAATCATTTACAATAATTCCCATTTTTTATGTATGTTAGGAGCTATTTTTATTTAATTTTTTAAACGAAGCGATATAAAATGATAAGTACAAGTAACATAAGTTTGAGATACGGTAAACGTGTTTTATTTGAAAATGTAAACTTAAAATTTACACCGGGCAACTGTTACGGAATTATTGGTGCAAACGGTTCAGGCAAATCTACATTTCTAAAAATATTATCAAACGAAATAGATCCTACTTCCGGTGAAGTTTCAATTGTAGCCGGAAAAAGACTTGCGGTATTAAAACAAGATCAATTTGAGTTTGACGAATATACTGCTATTAAAACAGTTATAATGGGTCATAAAAAGCTCTATAAAATTATGGAAGAAAAAGATACTCTTTATGCAAAAGAAGATTTTACAGATGAAGACGGAATAAAAGCCGGAGAACTTGAAGGAGAATTTGCTGAATTAAATGGTTGGGAAGCAGAAGCAGAAGCCGCTACTTTATTGGTTGGACTTGGAATAAAAGATGAATTACATGATAAGAAAATGATTGATATTCCAGGTAATGAAAAAGTAAAAATACTTCTTGCCCAATCTCTTTTTGGTAACCCGGACATTCTTCTACTAGATGAACCTACTAACCATCTTGATATACTATCAATCAATTGGTTGGAAGAATTTTTAATGAATTTTAAAAATACAGTAATTGTTGTTTCTCACGATAGACATTTTTTAAACAAAGTTTGCACAAATATTGCTGATATAGATTACGGTAAAATCCAGATTTATACAGGTAATTATAAATTTTGGTTTCAATCCAGCCAACTTGCCTTAAAACAAACAAAGGATGCAAACAAAAAAACTGAAGCTAAAAGAAAAGAACTTCAGGATTTTATTGCTCGTTTTAGTGCTAATGCTTCAAAATCAAAACAAGCAACATCAAGAAAAAAACAACTTGAAAAATTAAATATTGAAGAAATAAAACCATCCTCTAGAAAAGTACCTTACATTTATTTTAAGCCCGAGAGAGAAATTGGTAACAAAGTGCTTGAGATAAAAAATATTTCAAAATCAATAGACGGTGAAAAAGTATTAGACAATGTTTCCTTTACAATTAACCCCGGTGATAAAATTGCTCTTGTTGGTCCTCAAAGTATTTCTAAAACCATTTTGTTTAAAATATTGATGAATGAAATAAAACCGGACGAAGGAAATTTTGAGTGGGGAATTACAACATCACAAGCATACTTCCCAAAAGAAAATTCATCTTTTTTTAATGTTGAATTAAATTTGATAGACTGGCTTCGTCAATTTTCAAAAGAAAAAGATGAAACATTTATTCGCGGATTTTTAGGAAGAATGTTATTCTCTGGAGAGGAGTCTTTAAAAAAAGCAACTGTTCTTTCAGGTGGTGAAAAAGTGCGTTGTATGATTTCAAGAATGATGCTTAGCGAAGCAAATGTGTTACTGCTTGATGAACCAACAAACCATCTTGATCTTGAATCTATATCTGCTATAAATAACGGATTAATTAATTTTTCTGAAACAATTATGTTTGTTTCTCACGATCATCAATTTATTCAAACCATAGCTAATAGAATTATTGAAATAACGCCCCAGGGTATAATTGATAAAAAGATGACATTCGATGAATATATTGATTCTCCTGTAATACAAAAACTTAGAGAAAATAAACAAGAAGTATTAATATTCTAATAATACCTGAGTAATTTTATGGGATTAAGTATAGGAATAGTCGGTTTACCAAATGTGGGTAAATCAACACTCTTTAACGCACTTACAAAAGCACAAAATGCCAGTGCGGATAATTACCCATTCTGTACAATTGAACCCAATAAAGCCGTTGTTCCTGTACCTGATTATAGATTAACCGAACTTTCAATCCCACTAGCTTTAAGATATGGAAGCGTGTTCTATTTGAAGATATAAATATTGAGTTTACATCTATAAAGAGGGTGCTAAGGACTTTTATTGACATTAAAAACAATATTAGGTATTTTATTTCAGACTATTTAGTCAGCATATCAAATTATTCTCTGATAATAGATGTCTATAGATTTTTTAATGAATACAAATGACATCAATGAAAAATTTATTATTTTTAACTATTTTACTAAATCTATCCGCATTACTATTTTCACTTACACTTCTATTTTCCACAAGAACTAAAAACCGGTATTATTTTTATTAAAGCGGTAAAGTAATATTATAATCAATAAATAATTATAGGAGAAATAATGAAAAAAATATTTACAACAGCAATGCTTTTAATGTTTTTGGTTTTAAGCAACACAGCAAATGGGCAATGGGTACAAACTAATGGGCCTTTTGGTGGAAAAATTAATTCGCTCGTGGTAAGCGGAACAAATATCTTTGCCGGTACATGTGGCGGTGTGTTTTTATCAAGTGACAACGGCGCTAATTGGACTGCGGTTAATAATGGATTAACAAATACTACTGT
>JADFGB010000111.1 GCA_022567875.1 Bacteroidota bacterium
TGATTAAGTACACCAATCCAATCTGAGCCTATGCTGTCTATTAATCCCGTTAATTCAATATCGTGGTTCCAAATTTCCTGTATAACTATTCTTTTTGCTAACAGACTATTATTGGCTAAAATATTACCTTTTATTTTTATCCTCATTCCTTTGGTTAAATCTGAAAATGTTTTTTGAGTGTGATCCTGTCCAAGAATTTCTGTTGTGGAATCTGTTTGTACCCAAACTCCGTTTAACAAAATAGAGCCATTATCAAGCGAATCTATTGTAGCTTTAAATTCAAACTCTTCTGATTCAGGTACTCTGACTTTTATCCGCCTTGCCAGGTAGAAATTGCCAGCAAGCAACTGTGCTTTTATTTCAACTCTCATTCCAACCTGCAAATCTGTAATATTTAATCGGTCGTTATTATTTGAAAAGATTTCTGTATTAGCATCAACAACAACATGAAAATTATTAACGATCAAGGTGTCCTGGTTTATTGTGTTTATTGTTCCTTCTATTTCTATATTATCCCTATCGTCTTCGGTGCGAAGTCTAATTCTTACAGCAAGAAGTGAATCTCCTCCTACAAGAACAGCTTTTATTTTAACAAAACTTCCTACGTGAATATCGGAAAAAGTTTTTAGAGAATCCTCTTCACCTGTAATTACAGTGTTACTATCCACTAACACTGTTACATTGTGAATAACCAAGCTATCTCCGCCAATTGAATGAACAAGACCTTCTATTTCAAGTCCATCTGTTTCAGAGTGTTTTTTAATTTTTACCGCAAGTAAAGAACTATCTGCTAAAAAAACTGCTCTGATTTTCACAAACATCCCGACTTGGAGATCAGAAAAAGGAATAACCAAGTCCGTGTCATCTTTAACTACAGTGTTTGCATCAACTTTAAATGTATGATTATTAACTATTAGGCTATCTGGAGAAATTGATAGGATTTCCCCTCTTGTTTCAAAGTCTCCGTTAACAGCTAAAGTTTGATTTTGAAAAAGAATTATAATACTAAAAAAGAACAAAATGGGTATTAAAACCTTTTGAAACGGTTTATTAAATGTACAATGTTGCATATCGGAATCCTCTATATTTTTTATTAGAAATAACCGGAAGAAAATTCCTCCGGAACTACCAACCCCTTAAATATCAGCTTTTTAATTTCTTTTTTTGACTTACTTTAATAATAATAGTATTTAACAACTATAAATAGTGACATATTGTTTACAAAATATAATTTTCAGCATAGCTAACATTATAGTTAATTAGATTGAAATCTCTTTTTAATTGGTTTAAATTTACATATTGTTTAAAAATATTTTTGATAAATGAACGATAGAAAATTTCAAATGGAAAATATTGCGATAATTGGTTTGGGACTTATTGGCGGCTCTATTGCAAAAGCTTTGAGAAAAAGTCCGATTAAATTAAAAATTGCAGCTTTCGATAATAAAGAAACAATAGAATTAGCTTTAGAGGAAAAAGTTATAGACCAAAAATTAAATTCAATTGAAGAAGCTGCTGAATACGATTTTATAATTTTAAGTCTGCCTACAGATTTATCTTTAAAATTCTTTAAAAAGTTAATTCCACTAATAAAAAAAGATGCAATTATTTCCGATGTCTGTAGTGTAAAAGGACCGTTTGAAAAGGAATGGCAAGGTGCTGAAAGTAAAGGCTTTTACATTGGCGGACACCCAATGACAGGTAAGGAAATTGGCGGTTTCAAAAATTCTGACCCTCTTCTGTTTGAAAATGCTGTTTATATCATTTCCGATAAAGCTAAAGAGACAAAGAGAATATCAGATTTTCTTCAATTTGTGAATTTAATTGGTGCAAGAGGTATTTATCTTGATCCTTTTCTGCACGATGATGTTGTAGCAAATGTAAGTCATCTGCCACAATTACTATCTGTGGCTCTTCTTAATTCCGTTTCATCAAATAACGGTACTATAAATTATTTAAATTTTGCTGCAGGCGGATTTAGAGATTTAACGAGAATTGCTTCAAGCAATTTTGATATTTGGAAATCTATCATTGAATTAAATAAAAAGGATATCATTTCTTCCATTGATAATTTTCAGAAAAATTTGAATAGAATAAAAAAAATGGTGGAAGAATAAGAATTTGAAACTTTACGCTCTAATTTTGAAAAAGCTAAAATAAACAGGGAATCAATTCCCGAAAACAAAAAAGGATTTATCAATCCTCTGTTCGATCTGTTTATTTTTATAAATGATGAACCGGGGATTTTGTACAAAATAACTAAAACATTATCTGAAAAAAATATTAATATAAAAGATATTGAACTTCAGAAAATAAGAGAAAATGTTGGGGGTACTTTTAGGTTATCTTTTTCTTCAATAAGTGAACTTGATGGAGCCAAATTACTTTTAAAGAAAGCGGGATTCTCAATTTCTAATTAAAACAAAAATATGCTTAAAATTCTTGTTACACTTTTAATTTCCATTACTTTTTTTACGGTCGTTAATGCACAAAAACTTTCGGGAACAAAAGTAAAAAAAACATATTACTCTGACGGGAAAGTAAAAACACAGGGAGATTATTGGTACGATAAACTTGACGGAGAATACCTTGAATTTTATCCGAGCGGTAAATTGTGGAAGAATTGGAAATTTAAAGATGGAGTTGAAGAAGGTAAATCCGAATGGTATTTCCCTGATGGAAAATTAAGTATTGTTTGGAACTATCGAAATGGTAAAAAAAACGGCAATTCAAAATGGTATTACGAAACAGGGGAACTTTGGGCAGAGCAATATTACATTGAAAATAAATTAGAGGGATTTACCAAGACATACTATAAAACCGGTGAACTGCAGGGGAAATGGAAATATAAAAAAGGAATGCTAAACGGTACAAGCTTTACTTATTATAAATCCGGCGGAATAGAAGTTGAAAGAAATTTTGTAAATGATTTATTGAACGGGAAAACGTTTGTTTATTATAAAGACGGCAAAGTTGCATTGCAAGCTTTTTTTGTGAATGATAGATTAGAGAAACAGGTAATAGTTTATGATTTAGCAAGTAACGAAAGAGTTGTGGACGATTATTTGCACGGTGAATTAATAGACAGGACAAAATATGATTACATGGGTAAATTTGAATCTGAAGAAAAAACAATTAGGAATTATTTTGAAACCGGTTCTTTAAAAAATAAAATATTTTACAAAGACGGTAAAAAACAAAACACATCAAATATATATTACCCCGATGGTTATTTAAAAGAAGAATGGGCATTTGTAAATGATACTTTAAATGGATTTTCAAGATTTTTTTTTGAAGGCGGTGTATTACATGAAGAAAGAGATTATCTCAACGGCATTCAGCAGGGAATTACAAGAACTTATTATGATACAGGCGAATTAAAATCAGAAACAAATTATTTAAGAAACCAACCTAACGGTATCTCTTTAACTTATTATAAAAACGGAGAGTTAAAATCTTCGGTAAATAAAATCTCTAGAATTAGAGACGGGGTGTATAAAACCTTTTATGATAACGGGCTTTTGAATTCCACTGTAAAATATAAAGACGGCAAAAGAGAAGGAGAAAAAATAAACTATTATAAATTCGGCGGTATAGAAAAAAGATCGAATTATAAAAATGATAAACTTGAAGGCTGGGTTAGAAGATATTCAAAAAAAGGCGATATTTTATCAAAGGAATTATACAAAAAAGGTTCGGTTGTTAAATCTGATTGAAAATTAATTTATTTAATGTGGTGTTTAGATGAGTGGAGAAAATAAAATACCGAGAAAATATAAAGTCGGTCTTCTGCAGATGGGTCTTTCAAATAATGGGGAAGAAAATTTGAACAAAGCAGTAAACTGGGTAAAAGACGCTTCCTTAAAAGGAGCTAATATTATATGCTTACCGGAACTTTTTAAGACAGAATATTTCTGTCAGATTGAAGATGCCGATTTGTTCGACCTTGCTGAACCTGTTGACGGCAAAACCGTAAAAATTTTAAGCAATGCAGCTAAGGAAAATAATGTAGTGGTTATTGCTCCTATCTTTGAAAAGAGGAGTGAGGGTGTTTATCACAATACAACGGTTGTAATTGATGAAAATGGTAATACAATAGGAACATACAGGAAAATGCACATTCCTGATGACCCGGCATTTTACGAAAAATTTTATTTCACACCCGGTGACCTTGGATTTAAATCATTTGACACCGGTTACGGCAAAATTGGTACACTTATCTGCTGGGATCAGTGGTTCCCTGAAGGTGCAAGGCTGACGACCTTACACGGAGCAAATATTTTATTCTATCCTACTGCAATTGGCTGGCATCCCAAAGAAAAAGAAAAATACGGTATCATACAATTAGATGCCTGGAAAACAGTGCAAAGAGGACACGCAATTGCTAACGGCGTTTATGTTGCTGCGGTAAACAGAGTAGGTATTGAAAAAAGGATTGAAAACTCAGACGGTATTGAGTTCTGGGGCTCATCTTTTTTAGCAGATCCTCAGGGTGTTGTTATTGCGCAAGCTTCGGAAGAAAAAGAAGAAATTTTAATCGGCGAAATTGATATTGACCACTTGGAAAACATTAGAAGAAATTGGCCCTTTTTAAGGGACAGAAGAATTGATGCTTATTCAGATATTACAAAACGGTTAATTGATTGAAAATAATTAAATGTAATTGTCCTAATTATTTTTATTAAATGAAAAAAAACACAAACAAAAATATATCTGCAAAATACCGTCTTCCTGCAGAATGGGAAAAACACGAAGCAATCTGGATTGCCTGGCCGCACAACAAAAATGACTGGCCCGGAAAGTTTACGCAGATAAAATGGGTATATGCCGAAATTGTAAAAGCACTTATTCCCGGTGAAAAAGTTAGGATAATCGTTCAATCAGAAAAACAAAAACTGGAAGCCGAAAAAATATTAAAATTTTCTCACGCATTTTCTGAAAAAATTAAATTTATCAAATTTGCTACAGACAGAAGCTGGCTGAGGGATATTTCACCGGTTTATGTAGAAAATACAAAATCAAAAAAACTTGAGCAGATATCTTTTAAATTCAATGCCTGGGCTAAGTACGATAATTATAAAAAAGACGAAAGACTTCCCGGCTTTATTTCCAAAAAATTTAATATAAAAAATACGGTTGCAATACATCAAAACAGAAAAGTAGTTTTGGAGGGAGGAAGCATTGAAACAAACGG
>JADFGB010000112.1 GCA_022567875.1 Bacteroidota bacterium
GACTGCTGTTCCTTTGAGACGTCAAACGGTTCCAGAGATCCCTTCTTACTAATGCGATAAGGTACTTGAATTTGAATGCCAGGCCGTCTCTTAGAGCTAGGTTCGGGTAAAGGCAAAGGTAGCGTCCCTGTAAATCTATCCATTACAGTCTGTTTACCGCCAGATCGAATAAATATATTATCACCAAAGATAAATAGTGATCTGAGTCCAAAATTCTTTGAACCTATACTATTCATCTTTGGCACTATCGTGCGTTCACTACTCCACACATTGCCAGTTCCTAACATTACACTCAAACGATTCCAGCCTGCAGGATCAATTGAGTTGCCATTTCCACTAATCGTAACGGAGTCCTTGCCGAACATGACCTCCATCTTTGTGCCTTCTGCATCATATTCATTTTTATTTTGCCAGGAATTTCTCGGATTTAACACTTTGGAAGGAACGCCATCTACTTCTTTTGGAATGTGCAGTCCGAAGAAAGGATCCGTTTCTGTTTCTGCATTTTCCAAATTTCCTTCAAGTGCAGCATTTAACATTGCTCTTGTGTATTCAATTTTCATTCTTTTTCCAACTCCGTAAGCTCCCCCACTCCAACCTGTATTTATTAGCCAACAAATGGAATTATGTTTTTTTATCTTTTCTCCCAACAGATTAGCATACACAGAAGGGGTTAAAGGCATAAACGGTGCACCGAAACATGTACTGAAAGTTGCAACAGGTTCTGAAACACCTTTTTCAGTACCGGCAACTTTTGCGGTATATCCGGAAATAAAATGATATAAAGCCTGTTCGGTAGTTAGTTTTGAAATAGGGGGAAGCACACCAAACGCATCTGCTGTAAGCATAATTATGTTTTTTGGGTGAGGTCCAATTCCATCAGGCTCTATGTTTTTAATGTGTGTTATAGGATAAGAGGCTCTGGTATTTTCGGTAAGCGTGTCATCAAACAAATCTATGCGTCTACTTGCTACATCCATCTGTACGTTTTCCAAAATAGTTCCGAATTTTCTTGTACATTCGTAAATATCGGGTTCAGCTTCTTTTGAAAGTTTAATAACTTTTGCATAGCAACCGCCCTCAAAATTGAAAACACCTTTGTTGCTCCAACCGTGTTCGTCATCGCCGATAAGCCTTCTGTTAGGGTCAGCTGAAAGTGTTGTTTTTCCGGTTCCGGATAACCCGAATAGTATTGCTGTATCATTGTTCTTACCGATGTTAGCCGAACAGTGCATTGCCATTACATTTTTTAAAGGAAGTAAATAATTCATTACAGTAAACATTGATTTTTTAATTTCACCCGCGTAACTGGTTCCCCCAATAAGAGCAAGTCTCTTTCCGAGATGAAGAATTATAAAAACAGGTGAGTTAGTTCCATCAGTTTCCGTATCTGCCTGGAAATTAGGAAAATCAATAACAGTAAATCTTTCTTCTTTACTTTCTGTTTCATTTTTATCTTTCGATTTTACAAACATATTTCTGGCAAACAAACTGTGCCAAGCAAGTTCAGTTATTACTCTAACGGGTAAACGATAATCAGGATCTGTTCCCGAATAACAATCTTGAATGTAAAGGTCCTTGCTTTCGGCATAGGAAAGCATTTTTTTAAAAATATTATCAAAATATTTTTCTTCAATAGGTTTGTTTACTTTTCCCCACCAAATGTTATTTTCACTTGTTGGTTCTTTAACTGTAAATTTATCGTTTGGGCTTCTTCCTGTATGCTGGCCAGTTATTGCTACCAAGGGACCAAGGTGCGAAAGTTTTGCCTCCTTTCTCGTTATAGCTTGTTCATAAAGAGAAGGTGTTGATAGGTTATAAAAAATATTATTCAGGTTGTTAAATCCTAAATTATTTAGCTGATTCCAAACTTCTTCTTTTGTCTTCATATTTTTCTTTTAGAGTTAATTAATGAATAGTGAATAAAAATAAAAAGGGTATAATTAAAAAATAAATAAATTTTACTGAAGCAACAAAGTCATTCTAAAAATCTTTCTTTCATAATTAGATTTTACTTCTTCATATTCTATTTCAAATCCTAATTGTTTATAAAGATTTATAGCAGGAAACAATTTTTTGTTTGTAAGAAGAGTAACAAATTTTGCCTTTTTAGAAAAAGCGAAACCTATAACAGATAAAGCAAGTTTTTTTCCTGCTTGTTTTCCCTGTGCTTGTTTTGTTACAGCCATTTTAGAAAGTTCAAATGTGTACCTATCAATCTTTATTGCCGCACACGTTCCGATTATTTTATTATTAATACGAGCAAAAAATATTTGTCCTCCTTTTTTAATTATAAATTTTTCAGGATCGTTCAAAAGCTTATCATCTTCCGGTTCAACAAAAAAGTATTGCTCCAACCATTCATAGTTTAAATGTTTAAAATATTTTTTATATTTTTTATTATAGGTAATTATTTCAACTTGGCTCATTATTCTTTTTTTAACTTTTTCATCCAATCTTTGTTTATAATTTTTTTGGTTTAAAAGATTATAAATAGAATTGATCATATTTAAAACATCATAACCAGATTCTTCAATTATTTCCTTATTAACATTTTCAATGTCAGAATAAAGCTCAAGCCAATTGTTTAATAATTCTTTTCCATTTTCTGTTAATCTGGCATAAGTTTGTCTTTTATCCTGCAAGCCGGACATAGTTCCAATAAAGTTTAATTCTTTTAATTTATTTAGTATTTGAATAACAGCAGGGTGAGTAATTTGTAAGTTTTCAGCAAGTTTCTGAACGGTGCTTTTCTCAAATTTTTGAAGTAAATAAAGAACAGGGAATAATTTTGGATCAAATCTTGAATCTCTATTTTTGCAAGCTTCTGCAACATCTCTTTGAATAGAAGCACCTAATTTTTTTATTGAATTACCAAAAGAAAATAATTCTAATTCTGTGAATGTTTCATTTATCATAATTAAACTTAATAATAAGTAAATACAAACGTAAGCAGTAACATAATATTAAATATTATTTCAATAAATAAATAACCGGCCACCACACCAGCTAAAATCATACTGCGTTCAGCCAAATCAAAACCGAGGAAATTAGTGTTAATGAAATCAGGCCGCGGGATAGATGGATATAGCAGCTGCAGGTTGCTTCGGGCGTCAATACCAGAAATAAAGATTTGATATAGCAGCACCAAGGTCATACCTTGAATGCCCAGAATGACAGCCTTGGCCCATGGTCTAATTTTTTTCTTTTTGAAAGCTTTTCTGATTTCTTCTTTTTGGCCGACTGGGTCATTAGCCATATCTTGTTTAATAGTTGCCACTTCTTTAGCCAGTTCCTGGCTAGCCGTTTTGCCCTTTTCGTTCAAAATTGTGAAGGGTAACAAAACAATTCTTAGTAAAATTGTAATGAGAATAATTGAAATGCCAAGATTAAAACCAGAATAGTTTAAATAGACCCAAACTAAAAAGTTAAATCCAGGTATATATAAATAATTATTCCACAGTAAAGTTATTATTTCCATATAAATTTATTCTGTTATAGATTTTTGATGCTAGTTCGTTACAAATCTCGGGGACCAGGATTCGAACCTGGATTAACGGGACCAAAACCCGTCGTCCTACCCTTAGACGATCCCCGAGATTTGTAACGGACAGGCCCTTAGATTTATCCCCTGACCTGTCCGACGAAGCTAAAAGCGAAGTCGGGAGCCATAGGCGTAAGGGGGGGGCGATCCCCGAGATTTGTAACGGGGTAGGACCAATATAATTAAGCACTTTAATCCAAAATTGAACTTCTGTCAATGCCGAAATGAGGAGTATCAGTCTGATGATTCGTAACTCCCCTGACCCCTCTTATCCTAAGAGGGGGACTATCAGATGTACGTTTGTGATTAATATAGTAGACGTCAAATAGACTGTCTCCTCCCCTTAGGATAAGGGGAGGAACAAGGAGGGGTTACGAGACTTTGATCAACCTTCTTTCATTGGTTTAGACTTTTAAGTATTTTCGAATTGCCACACTACTACTGATAATGTTTATAAGGATTATCATTAGCAGTTCTAAGCCAAATATAGCCCAGAAATTATCAGTGAAATATCCGGTTAAACTAAACTGGGTAGTTAAGAAAAAGTTGTTTACGTATGGTTGAACGAAATTTAGCATAGGGTAGACAATGGCTATGCCAGCAATACAAGCGATAATACCATAGACAACTGCTTCTAATAAAAATGGACTGCGAATAAACCAATTGGTAGCACCAACTAATTTCATTACCCCAATTTCTTGGCGGTGAGTGTAAATAGCCACACGAATAGTATTGAATACTATCAATGATGCAATTAAAATAAATACTAAAATAGAAAGTAAGAACACAACTCCAAACTTAGCCCATCTTTTTCCCTCAAGAACATTCAAACCAAGATACAAAGTCGCGAAAACATTAACAATAACTAAAAGCATAAGTGCAGTCCAACCCTTCCAATTAATAGGGATAAATCCCCAAGACCCTTTTTTCAATTCAACTCCAGCCTTTTTTCTAAACCAATAATTCTTACTTACTAAATTTTTCTTCGCCTTCTTTTTTGCCTTTTTTCTTTGCTGTTTCAGCAATGACCTTTTTTTCTGCCTCTATCTTTAATTCTTCTTCCTTCTTCTTTGCTTCCTCTTTTTGCTCGTCAGTTAATTCTGTGCTATCGCCTTTTTCTGCCTCCGCTTTTAATCTCTCCTCCTCTGCCTTTTCTTCTTTGGCTTTGATTTCTTCGGGAGTTTCTTCTGTCTTTGGAGTTTCACCCCCTTTAGCAGCTTCTTCTTTAGTGGTAGCGTCCGCTTCTTCTAAGGCTTTATTGGTTAAATCTAAATGATTTGGCATGAGAATAGTTTTGGTTAAAAAAACTTGGGACAAAAATAAGTGATAGGGGAAAAACAATAAAACTAAATTTTATAATTATATTTTATAAAGTTTTTTGTTTTGTAAAATATTTCCTTACTTGCGCAAACCCCCTAATATTATGATAAACAACGGAAAGTTTAAAAACATTAGAAAAGAAAATAGAAGAATTTCAAAGAATGACAATGGGCTTTCAAAATGGGTTAAACTAATTTAGTCTATTATCTATTCTCTTTTCTCTATTTTCTATTCTAAAATTAAAACAAACAATATGGCTGGTTTATTTCGTATCATACGTCATAAGTCTTACCATCCTAAGGCAAATAAA
>JADFGB010000113.1 GCA_022567875.1 Bacteroidota bacterium
TCCTTTGGGAATTTCCTACTGTATCTATGGGGCTTGGTCCAATTATGGCTATATACCAGGCAAGATTTAATCAATATTTGGAAGACCGTGGACTGAAAGATAAAAATAATAGCAAGGTCTGGGCATTTCTCGGTGATGGTGAGACTGATGAACCGGAGTCATTGGGCGCAATTACTTTAGCTGCAAGAGAAAAACTAGATAATTTAATATTTGTTATAAACTGTAATCTTCAAAGACTTGACGGACCTGTTAGAGGAAACGGAAAAATTATACAGGAGCTAGAAGCTATATTTAGAGGTGCAGGCTGGAATGTAATTAAAGTAATTTGGGGAAGTGAATGGGATACTCTTTTGGAAAAAGATGTTGACGGTAAATTAGTTCACAGAATGGGAGAAGTTGTTGACGGACAGTACCAAAAATATTCAGTGGAACACGGAAGTTATATAAGAGAACATTTTTTTGGTGCAGATGAAAAATTAAAAGCCTTGGTAGAAAACCTTACAGATGAACAATTAAATAAATTGAAACGAGGCGGGCATGATCCTGAAAAAGTTTTTACTGCTTATCAAGCAGCTATAAATAATAAAGGATGTCCGACTGTTATTTTAGCAAAGACAATTAAGGGTTACGGGTTGGGTGAAGCAGGCGAAGGCAAAAACATAACTCACCAGCAGAAAAAATTAAACGAAGATGAACTAAAAGAATTTAGAACTCGTTTCGGTATACCAATTTCAGATTCTGAAATATCGAGAGCACCATTTTTTAAACCCGATGATAGCAGTCATGAAATTAAATACCTTAAAGAAAGAAGAAAAAATCTCGGTGGTTTTATCCCTTCACGAAAAATAGATTTACGTCCTTTAAAAATTCCTGCAGAAAATATTTTTGAAGAATTTTACAAAGGCACCGAAGGAAGAGAGGCATCTACCACAATGGTTTTTGTAAGATTATTGGCAAAACTACTAAAGGACAAAGAAATAGGAAAACTAATTGTTCCTATTGTACCGGATGAAGCAAGAACTTTCGGAATGGAAGCACTCTTCAGACAAGTCGGTATTTATTCCCATGTCGGACAGTTATATGAACCGGTTGACCGCGATAGTTTACTTTATTATAAGGAAGAAAAAGATGGTCAGATATTAGAAGAGGGAATAACCGAGGCCGGATCAATGTCTTCATTTATTGCGGCTGGAACTGCGTATTCAACTCACGGCATAAATATGATACCGTTCTTTGTTTATTATTCAATGTTTGGTCTTCAGCGGGTAGGTGATCTTATATGGGCAGCAGGTGATGTTAGTTGTAAAGGATTTCTTATTGGTGGGACAGCAGGAAGGACTACACTTGCAGGCGAAGGCTTACAACATCAGGACGGAAACAGCCATTTGCTGGCTTTGACAATTCCAAACCTTGTTGCTTACGATCCTGCGTTTGCTTATGAAATAGCCGTTATTATTAGGGACGGTATCAGAAGAATGTATGTAGAACAAGAAAAAGTTTTTTATTACATAACCGTAATGAATGAAAACTATCCTATGCCTGCAATGCCTAAAGGAGTTAAGGAAGGTATAATTAAAGGTATGTATAAATTTAAGGCAAGCAGTAAAAAATCAAAACTTAAAGCTAATCTTTTTGGAAGCGGAACCATACTTAACGAAGTGATAAAAGCAGGAGAAATATTAGAGAAAAAATATAATGTTGCTGCTGATATATGGAGTGTTACAAGCTATAAAGAATTAAGAAATGATGCACTTGATGTTGAGAGATATAATTTATTAAATCCCGATAAACAAAACAAAGTACCATTTATTAGTAAAATGCTTAATAGTGAAAAAGGTATTTTCGTTTCTGCTTCTGATTATGTAAAGGCTTTACCTGATACAGTTGCAAAATGGTTCCCGAAAAAACTTTATACTTTGGGCACAGACGGTTTTGGCAGAAGCGAAACGAGAGAATCCTTACGCGACTTTTTTGAAGTAGATGCAAAACACATTGTACTTGCTTCTCTTACTGCATTATTTGATGAGAAGAAAATTACAAAGACACTATTAATAAAAGCTATTAAAGAATTAAAAATTGATCAAAAGAAAATAAATCCGATGAATTCTTAAAGGATATTTATCTTATTAAGTCACTTTATACAAAATATTATCCGTTAGCTAACGGATGAATAGCCAAAACTTATCTGTCTCGGCTTAGCCGAGCCAAAACGGTAAAGTCGTGGCTATAAATCGTGAAATAATACTGAACATAACTTATTTAACTAAGGCAAATTATGAGTAAAGAATTTAAACTTCCCGAACTTGGCGAGAATATTGACTCTGCGGATATTCTGAATGTGTTAGTATCAGTAGGAGATAAAATAGAATTAGAACAATCGGTAATAGAAATAGAAACAGATAAAGCAACGATAGAAGTACCTACTACAGTATCCGGTGTTATAAAAGAAATATCCGTCAAACCAGGTGACAATGTTACAATAGGACAGACTATTTTAATTGTTGAAGAAACAGGTAAACAAAAATCCGATTCTGTAAAAAAAGATGTTAAAAAAAGTCAAACAGTTGAAACAAAAATTGAAACTGATAAAACAGTAAAAGATAAAAAACCAGATAAATCAATAAAAGTTAAAGAAGAAATTATTGATTATAAACTTCCCGAGCTTGGTGAAAACATAGATTTTGCAGACATACTTTCTGTACTTGTAAAAGTTGGTGATAACATTGTTGTAGATCAGTCTTTACTAGATATTGAAACCGACAAAGCAACTATTGAAGTACCTTCCACGGTTAATGGAACAATTGAAGAAGTTTTTGTAAAAGATGGGGATAAACCAAAAGTTGGTGATGTTATCTTTAAAATAAAAACTTCAGATGTTGCTAAAAAACCCGAACAAACAAATAACAAAAAAATTAAAGAAGAAGATGTAAAAAAAGAAGAACCTAAAATAGTTACCTCAAAAGGTGAAATTGAAAAAAGTAGAATTGGTGAATTTGATGATCATCAACCTCCAATTACTCGCGGGTCAGCCCCGGCTGCACCGTCTGTAAGATTACTTGCAAGAGAATTAGGTGTGGATATACAAAAAATACCGGGCACCGGACCTGCTGGTAGAATATCTCTGGTTGACGTAAAAGCATATGTGAAAAGTTTAAACGAAAAAAGAACTGCTGCGGTAGTTACGGGTATTCTTCAAAAAAAGTTGCCTGATTTTACTAAATACGGAAAAGTTGAAAATGTACCGATGTCAAAAATCCGAAAAGTAGCGGCAACACATCTTAGTTATGCATGGTCAACCATTCCTCACGTAACCCAGTTTGACAAATCGGATATAACAGTACTTGAAAAAGAGAGAAAATCATTTAATCAGAAGGCTGAAGAGTCCGGCGTTAAATTAACGATTACTTCTATTCTGATTAAAGTATTAACGGAAGCATTAAAAAAATTCCATACTTTTAATTGCAGTATTGATATAGAAAAACAGGAAATTATTTATAAAAAATATTATAACATCGGTATTGCTGTTGATACTGAAAACGGTTTGATGGTGCCTGTAATAAAGAACACCGACACAAAAAATTTAACCAAACTTTCTGTTGAAATGGGTCAGTTGGCAAAAAAAGCACGAGAAAGAAAAATTTCTCTCGAAGAATTACAAGGAGGAAGTATAACAATTACAAATTTGGGTGGTATTGGTGGAACGTCTTTTACACCTATAATAAATTCTCCTGAAGTTGCTATACTGGGGGTTTCCCGCGGCAGCCAAGAATCGATTTACAAAAACGGAAAGTTTAGTCCAAGGTTAATGCTTCCTTTATCACTTTCCTACGATCATAGAATAATTGACGGTGCCGATGCTGCAAGATTTTTAAGATGGGTATGCGAAGCTTTGGAAGATCCGAAAACAATTTTAACAGAATCAAATTAATGAATATTAAAAAAAATTATTTATGGATAAATCAGAATTAGTTATAATTGGTGCAGGACCAGGAGGTTATGCAGCTGCATTCCTTGCTGCCGATATGGGAATGAAAGTTACTCTAATTGATAAGGAAAAAAATCCCGGCGGTGTTTGTCTTTATAGAGGATGTATCCCATCAAAAGCTTTACTTCACGTTGCAAAATTAATAAACGAAACAAAGGAAGCATCAAACTGGGGAATAGAATTTTCAGAACCAAAAATAGATCTGAAAAAATTAAGAGATTGGAAAAGTTCAGTTGTTACAAATCTAACCGGTGGATTGGGTATACTATCAAAGCAAAGAAAAATAAATTTTGTTGAAGGAACAGCTTTTTTTAAAGATTCAAACACTTTAAATGTTAAATTGAATTCCGGTTAAACAGAAGAAATAAAATTTGATAATGCTATTATTGCTATCGGTTCAAGAATTGCTACAATCCCTTCGTTAAATATTAAAAGTAAAAGGCTTCTTAATTCAACAACTGCTCTGGATTTACCGGCAATACCCAAAAGTCTTTTAATCGTCGGTGGTGGTTATATTGGATTGGAACTTGGCTCTGTTTATTATGCTTTGGGCAGTAAGGTTTCAGTAGTTGAAATGACGTCAGGTTTGCTTCCCGGTGCTGACAGAGATTTAGTCAGTTTTCTTTCAAAAAAGATAAAAGAAAATTTCAACGAAGTAATGCTGAACTCAAAAGTAGTTGAAATAAAAGAGGTGAAAAACGGAATTAATGTTACAATAGTTGATAAAGATAATAAGAAGAAATCAACTATTTATGATTATGTATTAATGTCAATCGGTAGAAAACCTATTACGGACGGGCTGGGGCTGGAAAACACAAACGTAAAAGTAAATGAAAGAGGCTGGATAAAAACTGACAATCAGCTTAGGACATCAGATAAAAATATTTTTGCAATCGGAGATATTATAGGTGAACCTATGCTTGCACACAAAGCCTCACACGAAGGCAGGGTTGCAGTTGAAGTAATAGCCGGACACAAATCCGTTTTTGAACCCCTTGCAATACCTGCAGTAGTTTTTACTGATCCCGAGATTGCATGGGCAGGATTAACTGAAAATCAGGCAAGAGAACAGAAGATAAATTATAAAGCTGTTAAATTTCCTTGGGCTGCCTCAGGCAGAGCAACAACGCTCGACAGAAAAGACGGCGTAACAAAATTAATTGTAGATCCGGAAACCGAGAGATTATTA
>JADFGB010000114.1 GCA_022567875.1 Bacteroidota bacterium
TTGTAAAGATATCCCAGGATTCCGGTGCAGATAAATTAATTGCACCACTTTTTTGGACTGCAATACCTGAAATTGTAGATGCGTAAATTAATCCGTTATTAAAAATACTATTGACTTTAATGTTAGATGTAAAACTTCCGAATTTAAAGAATGTATCCAGAAATAGTAAGCTTTTTGAATCAATAAGTGAAATACCAAAATCTGATGCAACAATTATTGTGTCACCTGTAACTGATAATTGGTTAATAGCTTTACTGCTTCTACCTGTATTAAAAATATCTAAAATTGAAGATGTAGTATTATTTTCCGGATCATAAATATCAATTATTCCGTTTTCACTACCAAACCAAATTTTACCTGAATTATCAATTGTAACAGCTGTAAGTTTTATTCCGTTAAAACCATCCGTTTTATGCAAAGTTGTATAACTACTGTTGTTTAAATTAAAAAAGAAACCACCTCCGTTTGTTGCAGCCCAGATTCCCAAACTATTAGTCTGCAATGCAGAGATATGTTTCATATCGGTAAAGTTTTTAAAATTTGAAAACTGTTGACCAAAAAGTTGTTGAAAAAATAAAGATAAAATTAAAATTGAAAGGGAACGGGTATTTGAAAATTTCATTTGGTTAGATTTTATAAAAGAATAATTATAATATTTTAATAAAGATACTAAATTAAAATTTAATTGATTATAATTTTCTCATTATATCAGCCATTTCTATTGCGGCTAACGATACATCAGCACCTTTGTTTTCTCCATTATCACCTGCTCTTTGAAGTGCTTGTTCTATATTATCAGTAGTTAAAACACCAAATAGTACGGGCGTGCTATGTTTAATAGAAACCTGAATTATTCCTGAACTTACAGATTGAGAGATATATTCAAAGTGAGGAGTTTCTCCTCTGATAATTGTGCCAAGACATATTACAGCATCGTATTTATTCTTTGAAAGTAAAACATCAGCGGTTATGGGAATTTCAAAAGCTCCGGGTACTTTTATAATATCAATATTTTCATCGGGACAACCGTTTTCTTTTAGTGTGTTTAAGGCACCATCAAGTAACTTTTGTCCGATAAATTCATTAAATAAACTTAAAATAATGGCGAATTTAAATTCAGAGGCAGAATGTTTTCCTTTTATGACCATAATAATTTTCTCTTAAGCTGAATTTTTGTATTGATTCTTTTTCATATTAGTAATAGTTTCATAAGGGACATAATATTTACCAAAATTTATATCGTCTTCTCTTTTACCTCCATGAAAATCAGAACCCCCGGATGATAAAAGATAAAATTCATTAACAATACCTTTATAAAAATTTACTTTACTCGAAGAATGTGAGGGGTGATAAACTTCTATTCCATCTACACCGGCATCAATTAAATCTTTTAACAACGGCTCCGGCATTTTACCGGGATGTGCAATAAAAGCAAGACCTCCGGCATCATTTATTATTTTAAAAGCACTTTGTGGAGAAAGATGAACTTTCTTTTCATGTGCAGGGCAACCATTACCGATGTATTTATTAAATGCTTCCAAGTAAGAATTAACATACCCTTTCTCGAGCAAAAGTTTTGCAATATGTGGTCTACCGATAGCAGAATTTTCACTAGGAAGTTTTATTTCATCAATACTTAAAGTAAAACCAAGTGAGTTTAATTTATCAATTATTATGCAAGCACGTTTATATCTTTCATCTCTAAAAAATTTAAGGTAACCTTCTAATTCTTTATTATTTGCATCAAATAAATAACCAAGTATATGAACTTCACTGCCTCCAATATCTGTGCTTAATTCAACACCTGGTATTACTTCTACACCTATTTTTTTGCCTACAGAATATGCTTCAGTAAACGCACTTATTGAATCGTGATCAGTTATTGCAATTGCTCTAAAACCGAGAGATTTTATTTTTAATAAAAGTTCTTCAGGTGTGTAAAAACCATCTGAGTGTGTAGTATGAGTATGTAGATCAACCTTATCAATCATTAAATTCAAGTATATATTTCCTTAAATTGTTCGTAATTAATTATTCGTAATTTTGATCCCTCTAGCTCTACTAATCCTTTTTTTGCGAAAGAGTGAAGTGTGCGTGAGATAGTTTCTCTTGATGTACCTGCCATATTAGCTAAGTCGTGTTGAAACGGTAGTTTTTCAATTTCAACAATGCCATTTTTTATTTTCCCTTTTTCTTCAGCTATTTGTAAAAGAACCATAGCAACTTTTCCTTCAGCGTCATTAAGCGAAAGAGATTTTATTCTCAAACCCGCTTCTCTTAAACGATGAGTAATTTCTTCTAATAGAGCGATAGAAACATCGGGATGGTTATTTAGTAATTCTAAAAAATCTTCTCTTTTTATCATATATAATTCAGTATCTTCCATAGCCGTTACATTAGCCGAGCGTGGCAAGCCATCCAACAATGACATTTCGCCAAAGACATCGGCATCTTGTAATAAAGACAAAATAACTTCTCTTCCGTCATCGCTTTCACGTGAAATTTTCACCTCCCCTTTTACAATAAAAAAGAACGCATTGCCTTCATCATGTTCAAATAAAATTATGGTTCCTTTTTGATAATTCTTTTTTATGCAAACTTGATCAATTTGCAGAAGAGTCTCATCATTAAGAGAGCTGAAAATAGGTACATTCCTTAATATTCCTTCATATTTAGTCATTTTATTCCCTCAATGTTTTTAAAAGATAAAATATAAATGGGGATATCCACATTCTAATTCAATTTATTTTGTCGCACTTACTAATTGAATTTTATTTTTCTCAATAACTAATTTAAACAAGTTCAATATAAAAATTGTATTTAAAGTGAATATTGTTGTCAAATTAACATTGCATTTTTAGGCTTATGTGTCTATTTTTATAATCTTAATTTTTTTATAATTACATTGGAGAAAATAAAATTATGGCTATGATGGCCAAAATGCGAAGCCTTGCACCGGCATTTATAATAATAGTTGGTGTGTTATTTGTACTCTTTATGGTAGTATCAGATTCAAGCATTCTTGAAAACTTTGGAGGAGCTCCGACTAATGTTGGCTCAATTAATGGAGAAGATATTTCATATAAAGAATTTTCAAAAATTCTTAATCAGCAGAGAGAAAATAGGAAAAATCAAACTGGTAAAGATATTGCTGATGAAAACTTAAATCAGTTTAGAGATGAGATTTGGGATGCTGTAGTAACACAAACTTTTTTTGCACAGGAAATAAAAAAACTGAACATTACAATTGCTGATGATGAAATAAAAGATGTAATTCTAAGCGACAATCCCCCTGAATTTCTTAGGCAAAATTTTATTGATTCAACAGGTAAATTCAATAAAGATTTATATCAAAGTGCATTGTTTGATCCTCAAAATAAACAGGCTTTAATACAAGCCGAAGATTTTGTTAGGCAGACACTTTTAACTCAAAAATTACAGAGTATGTTGCTTGCTTCAATAAATGTAAGTGAGTCGGAAATAAAGAGACAATTTATTGAACAAAAAACTACAATGAATATTCAATATACTTTGTTTCCTTTTACAGATTTTTCGGATTCGTCTATAACAATAACAGATGTTGAGCTGAAAAAATATTATAACGAAAATATTAATAAATATAAAATTCCCTCTAAACGAAGGTTGAAATATGTATTATTCCCTATTATTTCATCTTCGGGAGATTCAGCATTTGCACTAAGAAATATATCAGTAGCAATTAAAGATTTCCAAAAAGATCCAACTAATTTTAAAAAAGATGTGGAGATTTTTTCATCTACTCCGTATTCTTTAGACACGCTTAATATTTCTCTTTTCCCGGCTAATGCAACAGCAATTACTAAAGCTAAAGCAGGTGCTTTAGTTGGTCCAATTCCAACACCCGGTGGCTTAACTCTTTATCATTTAATTAAGACACTTCCTTCAAAAAACACTGTTGTAAGAGCCTCACACATACTCATAAATCAATTTGGTGATGATAAAAAGAATAAAACTGAAGCAATGAAGCTTTATAATCGGTTGAAAAAAGGAGCAAATTTTGAAAAACTTGCTAAGGAAAAATCTGCTGATCCGGGTAGCGCTGTAAAGGGTGGTGACTTGGGCTGGTTTGCAAAAGGCAGAATGGTAAAATCTTTTGAGAAAGCTGTTTTTAATGGAAGAATTAATCAGGTGCAAAAACCGGTAAAAACTAATTTTGGTTATCATATTATAAAAGTAACAGGTAAATCTAATCGTTTATATGTTGTTGAAAAAATATTCAGTGAAATAAAAGCCTCTGCAGCAACAAAGGATGAAATAAAAAATAAAGCCGGGGATTATGCTTATCTATCAAATAAAAATGGATTTGAAAGTGAAGCAAAATTAGTGGACTATAAAATCCAAGAAACTTCACTATTTTCAATGAGTAAATTTGGTATTCCGGGTTTAGGTGTAAATAAAAGGTTAATGGATTTTGCTTTTAATAATGATCTAAATTCTATTAGTGATGCATTTACTTTATCAAATGGTTTTGTTGTTGTAAAAATCTTAGAAATTAAAAACAAAAGTATTCAACCGTTTGAACAAGTTAAAGCTGCTGTCACTCAATTGATTAAAACTAAATATAAAGTTAAACTTGCTAGACAAAAAGCACTTGATATTAAATCAAAAATAAACGGTGATTTATCTAAGGTAATTAATTACGATAAAAATTCTTTTGTTAGTACACTAAATGATATTACACCAAACAGAAGTATACCTGGTATTGGTAAAGATTATGCTTTTATTGAAGGTGCTTTAAATGCAAAAGTAAATGAACTAACTGATCCTATAAATGGGAAAAGAGGAATTTATCTTATAAAAGTACTGAGTAGAACTCCCTTTGATTCATCAGCATTTGCGATTCAAAAAAATACTATCAGAGATAATATCCTCAATAAAAAGAAGAGAACCTTTATAAAAGATTGGATTACTTTAAAGAAAGAGAAAGGAGATATTGTTGATAACAGGTATTTTTTCTACGGGCAATAAGTTCATTTGTTAATCTGATTTTTTTTATATCCCCAAATATTATTTATTTGGGGATATTATTTTTAAATATATTTGTTGATTTTATATACATTATAAAATCAACTTTATAATTTA
>JADFGB010000115.1 GCA_022567875.1 Bacteroidota bacterium
CGTACCAGATAAAAGTGTTACCAAATTGTAAATTGTAAATTGTAATTAGCGAAGACTGTGGGTTCTCCCGAAGGGACTCCTAGGGAGGAATCCCGTAGGCGCTACAACTTCTTTTATTATTCCTATTATAACCATATTTTATAAACAATTTAATATTATAATATATTTATTTGAAAAGATTTGAAAAACATATTTTTGTCTGTGAAAATAAAAGACCGGACGGACATCCTCGTGGTTGTTGTAGTGATAAAGGAAGCAAAGAAATTAGGACGTTATTAAAAAAAAGATTGGCTGCACTTGGTCTTAAAACAAAAGTAAGAGTAAATGCCACGGGATGCTTGGACGCTTGTGAGTTCGGAGTTACAGTATTAGTTTATCCCGAACAAATTTGGTACGGGGGAGTTACTTTGGATGATGTTGAAGAAATAATTCAGCAACATATTATCAAAGGAAATCCTATTAAGAAATTAATGATAAAGGATAAAAGATTTCATCAAAATGAAGAATGATGTTAATAAAAAATATGCGGAGAAAATATTTTCATTGTTAAAAGATGAATACCCTGAAGTAACAAGTGCTTTAAATTATAAAACACCTTTCCAACTTTTAATATCAACAATACTTTCTGCACAATGCACTGACGCAAGAGTAAATATTGTTACGGAAAAATTATATAAGAATTATGATACACCTGCAGACTTTGTAAATATATCTGCCGAAGAATTAGAGAGGTTAATTTATTCAACCGGATTTTATAAACAAAAAACTAAAAGTATTAAAAATTGTTCTAAAATGTTGATTGAAAAATATAACAGTGAAGTACCAAAAGATTTGGAACTGCTAATAAAATTACCAGGTGTAGGTAGAAAAACAGCATCTGTAGTTGCAGGAAATGCGTTTGGTGTTCCTGCAATTGCAGTAGATACACACGTTATTCGTCTATCAAATCTATTCGGATTTGTTGAAACTTCTGATCCGGTTAAAATTGAATTTAAATTAAAAGAACTATTACCGGAAAGTGATTGGACAAATTCATCCCATCTTTTGGCAACTCACGGAAGGAATATATGCATAGCAAGAAAGCCCAAATGTTCCATTTGCATTTTGAAGGATATTTGTCCAAGTTATAAACCTTAACAATAAAATTATAAAAAAAGATGGTAATTTAATGTCAGATGTTATGAGAAATAGGGAAGCATGTCTTAAAATATTAAATGAATACACGCAAAGAGATAACCTTTTAAAACATGCTTATGCCGTTGAGACCTGTGTGAAAGCTTATGCAGAAAAATTTAACGAAGATGTTTCGTATTGGAGTAATGTAGCATTGCTTCACGATTTTGATTATGAAAAATTTCCAACTGCTGAAGAACACCCATACAAAGGAAGTGAAATTTTAAAGGAAAAAGGATTTGATGAAGAATTCAGAAAAGCAATTTTATCACACGCAGATTATACCGGTGTTACAAGAGAGACCTTACTTTCAAAAGTATTGTTTGCATGCGATGAACTTGCCGGTTTCATTACAGCTGTTACGTACGTACGTCCGAGTAAATCAATTGATGAAGTAAAGGTTAAGTCGGTTAAGAAAAAATTAAAAGACAAAGGATTTGCAAGAGCAGTAAGCAGAGAAGATATTTATAATGGTACAGAAGCATTAGGAATACATCTTGATGAACATATTCAATTCTGTATTGACGCAATGAAAAAAAATAAAAAACAACTTTGTTTGTAAATTATCAAGAAATTTTTATTTTTTTTATTTTTCATTATTGTCTTGACTTATTATAAGTTAGTGTACTAAATTTAGATTCAAAATTAAGGAGAATATAAAAAAAGATTTTTGCTACAGATTTAATAATTCATTATTAGATAATATTTAAATACAGTCTCAAATAATTTATAGTTAAAAGCAGATTCTAAAATGAATAGCAAAAAACTTTTATTCTTATTAATAATACTCACTCCTTTTGTGTTGTTCTCACAAAAAGATATAAAAATTATTTCATCCAATACAAATTCCTTGGTTATTGAGTTCACTCCTAATTATTATGATACTACCTTAATTCATTTTGGGACCCAAAAATTTATAAAAACTTTATTTAAGGGTGGATATATACAAAATGCTCAAAATTATGGTGAACCTGCTATTCCTGTAAAATTTATTAATGTAGGTGTTCCATCTGAATTTGGCAATACTATCGAAGTTTTAAGTTCAAGTTATAAAGAAATTAAAGGAGATTTAATTCCAAAACCTGAAATAATAAAAGTAAACGGAGTTGATGATAATATCTTTAAGAAAAATAAAAAATATAATAATTATAAAAGCACAGATGATCTTGTTACGTTTGGAGATTATGGTTTAGCAAGAAATCTAAGAACGCAATCTATTATAATACATCCTGTTAAATATAATGCTTCTTCAAAAAATATTAGACTTTACACTAGAATAGTAATTAAGATAAATTTTTCATCGGTACAAGTAATTTCTTCCAAACCTGCTTCTGATTTATTGGATGGTGCTATTATTAATTATAATATTGCTAAAAGATGGACGCAGAATAAATTAAAATTAAGAAAATCTATTATTAACAGTGTGCTTGCTAACGGCGCTTGGACACGGTTTGAAGCAAAAACAGATGGCATATATAAAATAACCAAAAGCCAATTAACTTCACTTGGAATTGACCCAAATACTGTTGACCCGAGAACAATTAAAATTTATAACAACAGCGGAAAAGTGTTATCTGAAAATATGAACGATCCTCGTCCAACCGATTTAAATGAAAACGCTATTTTTGTGAGCGGAGAGAATGACGGTAAATTTGACGATAATGATTTTATCCTGTTTTACGGTAGAGGGAATAATTTTTGGGAATATGATAAAAATCTTAGGAATTATAAAAGATATTTTCACTCATATTCAAAAACAAATTATTATTGGATAACATCAGGGGGAAATCAAGGTAAGAGAGTTATCAAAAAAAATAGCTTAAACCTTACAGGTACTTATGTACAACCAAACTCAAAAGGTTTTGCTTCTTTAGAAGAAGATAAAAAAAATATTGCCCAAACAGGAAGAATTTATCTCGGAGATGAATTTACAACTTCAAGTTTAGAACATTCATATACTAATAAATTAGACGGCAGGATAAATTCATATCCTCTAAATTATACTTTCAGATTTGTTAATGCTGCATCAAATAATTTAGTATTAGATGTTTCAGAGAATTCAACAAAAATATTTTCTCAGTTGCTTCCCGGTTATGGAGCAGCTCCTTATACATACGGAAGGGCATATATAAAAAATATTTCTTTTACAGGTACGTTACCTGATAATAGAAGCGTTCTAAAATTTACTCTTAACTCCCCATCATCAGTTACAACAACAGGGTATTTAGATTATTTTGAGATTCGCTATCAAAAAGAATTAAAAGCTTTTAACGATTATTTGATATTTTATTCAAAAGATACCACATCACTTATTCAATATTCTCTAAATAGTTTTTCAAATTCTAATATCTTTGTTTTTGATGTAACTGATTATGCAAATGTAGAGATGATTACTAATCCTATACAGCAGAGTGGTGGACAATTTATATTTCAAGCAAATGAGCAAAAAAATAATGTTCATAAATATATTGCTGTAGGTGATAATAATTATCAATTCAGAGTTATCTCAAATATAAATCAGGCAAATAACTCTAATCTGCATGGAATAAGTGAAGGTGCAAAATATATTATTATAACACATAATAAATTTTTAGAAGCCGCAAACAGATTAAAGGAATACAGGGAAACTCAATCAAAAATTACTGTTTCAACTATTGTAGTTGATATTGATGAAATCTTCAATGAGTTTTCCGGAGGGAATGTTGACGTTACATCAATTAGAGATTTTCTAAAATATACTTTTGATAATTGGAATATAACTCCAGAGTATGTTCTATTTATGGGCAAAGGTACTTATGACCCAAAAGATGTAGAAGGATTCAACAATAATTATGTACCTGCTACGGAAACAGTGGAATCCCTATTGCTTATTCCTTCATTTACTTCAGATGATTATTATGTTAAAGTAAACGGAAATGATCCCTTTGTTGACCTTGCCTCTGGTAGAATGACAGTTAGAACACTTCAAGAGGCAAATAACCTAATTGATAAAATAATAGAATACGAAAACTCTGCTTCTACAGGAATTTGGAGAAATTTAATTACATTAATTGCCGATGACGGATTTACATCAAAGACATTTGAAGGATCAGAACATACAGCGCCTTCTGAAATATTGGGTAATACAATTATTCCACCTTCGTTTGACCAAAATAAAATATATATGGCTGCATTTCCTGTTGTACTTACTAGTTCGGGAAGGAGAATGCCATCCGTAAATAAAGCTATTATAGATGCAATTAATAACGGAACATTAATTTTAAATTACGTGGGACACGGGAGTCCTTCTCTTTGGGCACACGAAGAAGTTTTTGTTAAAAGTGCTACAATCCCTCAGCTACATAATAATAAGTATTTCTTTTTAAGTGCTGCTACCTGCGATTTCGGATATTTTGATATTCCCGATTTTCAGAGTGCGGCTGAAGAACTTTTATTTTTGAAAAATGCAGGTTGCATTGGTGCTTTTACAGCTACACGTTTAGTATATTCTTCTCTTAATCACTCAATAATGTATCAGTTCTTTGGTGATCTGTTGAAAACACCAAAAGATACATTGAACCTAAGCATTCCTATAGGAAAGGCTAATTTCTTGACAAAACAAATTTTTCACGGGACTAATGATCAAAAATATCATATACTTGGTGATCCTACTTTAAGATTAGTTATACCTCGGTTTAAGGCTAGTATTGATTCAATTAACAATCAATATGTTGCTACTGCAACTAATATACAACTCAAAGCATTAAGCAATACTAAAATTTCGGGAGAAATAAAAAAAGTAGACGGCTCAAGTTGGAATGATTTTAACGGTGAAGGTTTGCTCACTGTATTTGATTCGGAAAGAAATGTACCCTTACCTGCGATAAATAATTTTCCTATGTCTTTACAGGGCGGTGTAATTTTCAGAGGCAGAATTTCCATAAATAAAGGTAAATTTTC
>JADFGB010000116.1 GCA_022567875.1 Bacteroidota bacterium
AATTGCATCCTTAGCTATATCAGGTATTCCTCTTTTATCCGGATTCTTTAGCAAGGATGAAATTCTCTGGTTCTCCTTTGCAAACGGTAATTTGCTATATTGGGGGATAGGTGCATTCACTGCTTTATTAACAGCGTTCTATATGTTTAGGTTGGTCTATCTTACTTTTATGGGTAAAGAAAGATTTGTAAAAGGTAAACACGCTTCGACTCAGCGAGACGAGCATCCTCACGAATCGCCAAAAGTGATGACAATACCTTTAATTATTTTAGGTGTACTTTCGGCTATTGGAGGATTTATCGGAATACCGGCATTATTCTCCGGAGAAGGCGGTAATAAATTTGAACATTGGCTTGAACCGATCTTTAAAAATGCTGTGAATAAATTAGCAATCTATCAAACTCATTCCCACTCTACAGAGATTACTTTTATGATTATTTCTGTTGTGTTGGCAATAACAGGGATAATGGTTGCAAGGAGTATCTATTTGAAAAATCCTGCTTTTGCAGACAAAATGAAAAATAGATTTAACGGTGTTTATAAAATTTTATGGAACAAATATTTTGTGGATGAATTTTACGATAGGTTAATTATTAAACCTATTTATCGTTTCTCTGAATCAGTACTATGGAAAATAACAGATGCAAAAATTATTGATGGGGTTGTAAACGGTACTGCATCAATTGTTAATTCAATTTCAGCAAAAATAAGAAAATTTGAAAACGGCGTTGCACAGTTCTATGCCTTAATAATGACAGTGGGTATTGCAATAGCACTGTTCTGGTTAATTTTCACTTTATAATTTTATGGAATTAAATACTATACTTACAATACTTTTATTTATACCGGTTTTAGGTGCAATACTTCTTTTATTTTTTAATAAAAAAAATGAAAACTTAATCAGGTATTTCGGTCTAACTGTTTCTGTAATTGCTTTCATCCTTTCATTAATTCTTTATTTTAATTTTGATGTTGAAAACGGTGAGTTCCAATTTTTATTTAAATTTAGTTGGATATCAAATCTTAATATAAGTTTCTTTGTGGGTTTGGACGGTATGTCGATGCTGCTGTTATTGCTAACTACTTTTATAACACCCCTTACATTAATTTCAAGCTGGTCTAGTATAAAGAAGAATGTAAAAGAGTTTACATTCTTTATGCTCCTTTTAGAAACAGGAATTATCGGCGTGTTCATTTCTCTTGATCTTTTCTTGTTCTACATTTTCTGGGAGTTAATGTTAATACCGATGTATTTTATTATAGGTATTTGGGGAGGAAAGAGAAGAATTTATGCATCCGTTAAATTTTTTATTTATACAATGGCAGGAAGTTTGCTTATGCTTGTTGCTATTATCTGGTTAGCAATCTATGCATCAACTTCGTTGGGTCATTTGTCAACAGATATTATTGAATTATATAAAGTGGGACCTGCAATTCCGGAGTCAATACAACTTTATATGTTTTTAGCTTTTGCAGTAAGCTTTGCAATAAAAGTTCCATTGTTTCCATTTCACACGTGGCTTCCAGACGCACATACTGAAGCACCAACTGCAGGCAGCGTTATTCTTGCTGCAGTGTTACTTAAAATGGGAACTTATGGTTTAATTAGATTTAATTTACCATTGTTTCCACAGGCTTCAATTTATTTTGCTCCATTTATTTCTGTTCTTGCAGTTATAGGAATTATTTACGGTGCACTTGTTGCAATGGTGCAAACAGATATGAAAAGACTTGTAGCTTACTCTTCGGTTGCACATTTGGGTTTTGTGGTACTGGGTATTTTTGCTATGACTACTGAATCATTGCAAGGGGCAATAATTCAAATGGTAAACCATGGACTATCAACCGGTGCTTTATTCCTTTTAGTAGGAATGATTTATGAAAGGACACATACAAGAGAAATTTCGGATTATGGTGGAATTGCTAAGATTGTTCCAATCTTTTCCTTTGCTTTATTATTTGCTTCATTATCATCAATTGGTTTACCGGGATTAAACGGGTTTGTTGGTGAATTTTTAATTTTATTGGGTTCATTCAAATCACCTGTGTTAAACAGTTGGATTTATACCGTATTTGCTACATCAGGTATAATTTTTGCAGCTATTTATATGTTGTGGATGTATCAAAGAATAGTTTTTGGAAAAGTTACAAATCCCAAGTTAGAGGAGCTGAAAGATTTGAATAAACGTGAAATGTTTGTATTAGCTCCCATATTCATTTTAATTATTTGGATCGGAATTTATCCGAGTACGTTTTTAAAAGTTTCACAAAAAACTACAAAAAAAGTTATCGAACAGGTTTTTTATCATCAAAATGTAACAATAAAGTAAAGGTAATAAATGTTTGTCAATAAAAAATTTCATTATTTAACATTAATACTGATGCTAATTCTTGTATCAACAATGAATATGTTTGGTGCAGATTCATCAAAAATTTTATCAGAAACTTCAGAAGCTGTTGAACCAAATATTTTAATGGTTCTACCGTTTTTAATTTTATTGATGCTGATAGCAACAGGACCTTTATTCTACAAACATTTTTGGGAAAGAAATTATCCTAAAATTTCTATTCTTTTAGGCTTAATAACTGTTGTTTACTATTTATATGTGTTAAAAGACTCTTATAGCATTTTGCATATATTTACTGAATATGTTTCCTTTATAGCATTATTAAGTTCTCTATTTGTTGCATCGGGTGGAATACTGATAAAAGTTGATAAAGAAGCCACACCGTTTGTAAATGTTTTGTTTTTATTATTTGGGGCTGTTATAGCTAATGTTATTGGAACAACAGGCGCGTCAATGCTTCTCATCAGACCGTTTATTAAAATGAATAAAGATAGAATAAAACCTTATCATATAATCTTTTTTATTTTTATTGTTAGTAATGTTGGAGGCGCTTTAACACCTATTGGTGATCCTCCTTTGTTCATAGGCTTTTTACGCGGTGTACCATTCTTTTGGGTTTTTGTAAATGTTTGGCATATTTGGATACCAACAATACTTGCAATTCTTTTAGCATTCTATTTTGTTGATAGAAGGAACAAAACAGGCGAAGATAAAATAGCAAAGATAGATTACTCAGGGACTATTGAATTTAGAGGTGGTAAAAATTTAATTTATCTAGCTGGAATTATTTTGGCAGTGTTTATAGACCCAAATGTGATGAGCTGGGTTCCGAGTTTAAGTCCTCTGCCTATTGGAATAAGAGAGATTATAATGTTCGGTATTGTTTATCTATCATATAAAAATGCTCATCCAGATATTCTTAAAGCAAACGAGTTCGATTTTGAGCCTATAAAAGAAGTTGCGTATTTATTTATTGGTATATTTTTAACTATGGTTCCTGCTTTACAACTTATTGCAAATTTTGCTAAGTCTAATCACGATTTGTTGGATGCAACAACATTTTATTGGGCAACTGGTATCTTATCAGCTGTATTAGATAATACACCAACATACATGAACTTTTTAAGTGCAGCAATGGGTAAGTTCTATTTGGATGTCAATGTTCAATCTCAAGTTTTAGAGTTTGTTTCTAAAGATGATGTTTTTTTAAGAGCTATTTCTGTTTCTGCTGTTTTCTTTGGTGCAATGACATATATTGGGAACGGGCCCAATTTTATGGTAAAATCTATTTCAGAAAGAGCCGGTATCCAAATGCCGAGTTTCTTTGCTTATGTGTTTAAATATGCTATCCCGATATTATTGCCAATTTATGTAATTGTTTGGTTAATATTCTTTTAGATAAAAAGGAAGAAAAATTATGAGTACAATTAGTGAAATTCTTAAAAAGAAAAAAAACGGCTTATATTATTATAACAGGGTTATATTACCTTTTAATGGATATTTATTAAAAATTATTATTGAAGATAATATACTCACTGATTTTTCCCCCACTTCAAAACATATTTATGTTAAAGAAGAAGATGGTTTTATGAGTATATATTTTAAGGAATATAGACATTTAGAAGAAGAAGTATCTAAATATGAAGCCATAAAAATTGTAATAGTTGAAAAGGATAAAGATATTTTTGATTTAAAAAATCACAGGAAACTTGCTCTTTATCCCGGAGAAAATCATGAACTTAAAATTGAAGCAACTGACGATGACATTTTATTTATTGAGTAATTCTGGTTATGAAAATGCAAGAATTTTATAATTTAATTCCTTTTATATTAATTTCTACAACAATACTGGTTTCCCTTATTGTTGAAATGTATACTAAAAACAGTAAACGAATAATCGCTTGGATTTCTGTTTTTGTTTTCCTTGCTGCAGGGTTTCACGCTCTTGCTAATATAGATAAAACACAATTATTTTTTAACAACATGCTACTGGTAGGGGGAAACATTAATATATTTATTTTCCTCTTTAATATTGCCGCCGCTTTAGTTGTATTAATGGCAATGGATTATTCTTCAAAATATGGAAATGATTTCGGAGAATTTTATATTCTTCTCCAATCTTCTGTACTTGGTATGATGCTTATGGCAGGTGCTAAAGACTTATTTGTAATTTTCTTAGGTCTGGAATTAATGTCAATTAGTTTTTATGCTTTAGCAGGTTTAAATAGAAAGAGATTAAAAGCAAATGAAGCTTCATTAAAATATTTTTTACTCGGTGCGTTTGCAACAGGATTTATTGTATATGGAATAGCTCTAATTTTCGGATCGGCAAATACAACATCAATTCCTCAAATAGTGGATAAGTTTGGAGAGTTGACACATAATTTATTATTTATGACCGGTATTTTAATGTTCTTAATAGGTTTTTCATTTAAGATGGCTGCATTTCCTTTCCATATGTGGGCACCGGATGTATATGAAGGTTCTGCAACTACAGTTGCAGGATTCTTTTCTACTGCTGGTAAAACAGCTGCATTTTCTGCAGTGATAATTACTTTAGGTTCAGTTTTTATGCATGGAAGTACAAATATCTTTGCACCATATCTTATAGTATTAGCTGTAACATCAATGCTTTATGGAAGTATTGTTGCTATCCCACAAAACAATATTAAACGAATGTTAGCTTATTCTTCAATTGCACACGCCGGTTATTTAATAATTGGTTTAGCTTCAGGAAATTTTGAAGGAATTGCGGTGATTA
>JADFGB010000117.1 GCA_022567875.1 Bacteroidota bacterium
AATACTTATTCAAGCCTATGTTTTTTATTGCTTCTTTGCTATCTTGGCCCAGGTATCCCTTAAAGGAACGGTTCTATTAAATACTAATTTTTCACTACTTGAATCTTTGCTGTCTAAACAGAAATAACCCCTTCTTTCAAACTGAAATTTATCCAGTGCTTTTGCATTTTTTAACCAGGGTTCAACTTTACAGTTTGTTAATATTTTTAAAGAATCCGGATTAACAAAATCTATAAAATCTTTCTCTTTATCCTTTGTCGGTTCTTCTACTGTAAATAAACGGTCGTACAATCTTATTTCTGCTTCGATAGAATTATTTACTGAAATCCAATGTATGGTGCCTTTTACTTTTCTTTTGCTTTGTGGCATACCGCTTCTTGTTTCATGATCATAAGTGCAATGTATTTCTTTTACTTCACCTGTATTTTCATCATTGATTACACTTACACATTTAATAATGTATGCATAACGAAGCCTTACTTCATTACCCGGTGATAGTCGGAAGAATTTTTTGGGAGGGTCTTCCATAAAATCTTCTCTTTCAATATAAATCTCTTTAGAAAAAGTAATTTTTCTTTTGCCCATTTTTTCGTCTTCGGGATTATTAACAGCATCAAGTTCTTCTGTTTTATCTTCAGGATAATTATCAAATATTACTTTTATCGGATTTAAAACCGTCATTACTCTTTGAGTCTTTTTATTTAAGTCTTCTCTTATGCTATGTTCGAGAAGAGCTATATCAATTATACTTTCACGTTTTGCAATTCCTGCCCTTTCTACAAAATTTTTAATGGCTTCCGGTGTATAACCGCGTCTTCTAAAACCTGAAAGAGTAGGCATTCTTGGATCATCCCATCCCGAAACAACATTATTGTCGACAAGAGTTAAAAGTTTTCTTTTACTCATTACTGTGTAGTTTATATTTAATCTGGCAAACTCTATTTGTTGTGGGTGGCAAGGTACGCTGAGATTATCCAAAAACCAATCATAAAGAGGTCGGTGGTTTTCAAATTCTAATGTACAAATAGAATGTGTTATTCCTTCTAAAGCATCTGATTGTCCGTGAGCAAAATCGTACATCGGGTAAATACACCATTCATCACCTGTCCTATGGTGATGTACTTTTCGTATTCTGTAAATAGCTGGATCGCGCAAATTCATATTTGGAGATGCCATATCAATTTTTGCTCTAAGTAAGTGTTTACCTTCTTCAAATTCCCATGCACGCATTCTTTCAAAAAGGTCTAAATTTTCTTCTACAGTTCTGTCTCTGTATGGGCTTTCTTTTCCCGGTTCTGTCGGAGTGCCTCTGTATTCTTTAATTTCATCCGGAGTCAAACTATCTACATAAGCTTTGCCTTTTTTTATTAATTCAACTGCGAAATTGTAAAGTTGCTCAAAATAATCTGATGCGTAATACAATCTGATATCCCAATCATAGCCGAGCCATTTAATATCTTCCATAATTGAATCGACATATTCCACTTCTTCTTTTTCAGGGTTTGTATCATCAAATCTTAAGTTACACTTTCCGTTAAATTCCTCAGCTAATCCAAAGTTTAACCAGATTGCCTGAGCATGACCTATATGCAGATAACCGTTTGGTTCAGGAGGAAAACGAGTATGCACTTTCCCGTCATTTTTATTTTCTTTTAAATCTTCTTTTATTATTTGTCTTATAAAATCATTAATCTGATCTTTTTCTTCCGAGTTTTCCATAGTTTATTTTAATTATTTAATTTGATTTAAAGCTTTGTCTATTCTTTTAAGAGATTCTTCTGTACCTAAAATAAAAATTAAGTCAAAGATTCCAGGGCCGATACCGACACCGGATAAAGCAAGTCGAAGTGGATGTATTAATCTTCCTAATCCGATTTCTTTTTCTTCGCATAATTTTTTTAAGATTCTTTCATAACCTTCTTTTGTGGGCGAAACAAGTTGTTCAATTCTTTGTGAAAATATTTTTAATAGATCAGGACTATCTTCTTTCCATCTTTTCTTCATAACTTTTTCGTCATATTCTGATGGTGGTTCAAAAAAGTATGGACATTTTTCAATATATTCTTTAACAAAAGATACCCGCTCTTTCATAGCTTCAATTATTAAAAGCAGATATTCATCGGTACCATTAAAGTTTGAATATTTAGATTTAGAAATTTCATCTTTTAACATAATAAGAATTTCATCGTTAGAAATATTTCTTAAATGTTCGGCGTTAAGCCAATTTAATTTCTCCAGATTAAAAACTGCTCCTGATTTATTTACTCCTTCAAGACTAAATGCATTTGTCAATTCATCTAAAGTATAATATTCTTTATCGTCTCCGGCATTCCAGCCAAGTAAAGCAATAAAATTAATTAGTGCATTTTTCAGATAACCTTTTTGCATATAGTCTTCAACAGCAACATCACCCTGCCTTTTACTTAGTTTAGATTTATCCGAGTTTAAAAGAAGGGGGAGGTGGGCAAATTGTGGTCTTTCCCAATTAAAATAGTCATAAAGTAAAACGTGTTTTGGTGTTGATGATATCCATTCTTCACCACGAATTACATGTGTTATTTTCATTAAGTGGTCATCCACAACATTTGCAAAATGATAAGTAGGAAAGCCGTCGCTTTTAATAAGTATCTGATCGTCAATAGTATCAGAATTAAAAGTAACTTCTCCACGAATAATATCATTAAATAGTATTTTTTTATTTGGTTCTACATTTAGTCTAATTACAAAAGGGATATTATTATTTAACTTATTATCGATTTCTTCTTTAGAAAACTTAAGACAATGTTTATCATATTTTGTTTGAATAGTTTCTTTTTTTTGTTTCTCTCTTAATTCTGTTAATCTTTCTTGTGTGCAAAAACAATAATAAGATTTTCCATCATCGATTAGTTTTTTTATATGCTCATTATATATATCAAGTCTTTCGGATTGTAGATAAGGGCCGTAATCACCACCATATTTGGGACCTTCGTCTGCTTGCAGACCTGCCCAATTTAATGTTGATATTAAATTTTCAACAGCGCCTTCAACATATCTGTTTCTATCCGTGTCTTCAATTCTTAGTATAAATTTACCTTTTTTATTTTTAGCAAAAAGATAGTTGTATAAAGCAGTTCTTAGTCCGCCGATGTGTAGATATCCCGTGGGGCTTGGTGCAAATCTTACTCTTATTTCTTTATCGCTCATTAGAAAATAGGAATGAAAATAATTAATAATATAAAAATAAACGGCTAAAAATAATGATTTATTTGGAAGCAATGAAGCAGATTCAATCTGTATAAATATTATATAGAGTAGATGTAATTTATTTAGCGGCTACTTTTTTTTCAGTATAGTATTTTACTTTTTCAATAAACTCGTTGCTGTCAATAGGTTTTGGTATATAGTCAGTTGCTCCTGCGTCAAGACATTTTTCTCTGTCACCTTTCATTGCAAAAGCGGTTAAAGCTACAATAGGAGTTTCTTTATAATCCGGTAATTCTCTAATTTTTTGTGTAGCCTCAAAGCCATTCATTACTGGCATCTGCATATCCATTAAAATGAGATCAAATTTTTGTTTTTTTACTTCCTCAACTGCTTCAGCACCATTTTCAACAACCACAATTGATTCATAACCGTTTTTTTTGAGTAGACGAGTTACAATGATCTGGGAATGTTTATAATCTTCTACTAATAATATTTTTGTTGTATCCGAATCCGTATCTGCTATTACTTCTTCTTTCGGAGGGGGTTCATCGTAGCTGTTTATCATTGCAGTAATTGTTTCGGATAGGTCTTCAATATTGGTGCTTGCTTTTTCTAACAGATGTGCGAACATACCTTCAATTTTTTTCAAATCATCTTTTTGTCTTGCCTCATCAATCTCATCAATAGTTTTTCTATTATGTTTTGATTCCATTAATTAAAGAAATTAAAAGAAATTTTAAAGGTTGCGGAAGATAAAATATTTTAAAAAACATTAAATCAAAACATTTATAGGCTAACTTTCTTTATTTTAATAATGGTTTATTTAAGAGAAGAACTTGGTAAAACAGTGAGTCATAAGGTTTTAGAAGCCGCCCTAATAAAAGCAGCAGAAGAAACAGGTTTAAAAAAAAGGGATAATGGAGATGTATCTGAAATAGGTGAATGCACCTGCACGACTTTTCATTTTAAAAAATTTCCATTTCAGGATATAGAAATTGCTACTTATAATCACGGATGCCCAACTGATTTTTTTAGAGTTTATTCTGAAGGTATTGCATCAAAAAAAATAGTTGAAAGATATATAGAAAGAGTTCATGATTGTTTAAAGAAATCTTAGTCAAATTTAAATACCAATTTATTTTAGTCCTTATATGAAAGGGGTAAGAAAATATAGTCCAGTAATAGGAAGAGTTCTTATAGCGCTTATTTTCGTTTTATCTGGATTTGGAAAAATAATGAATTTTGACGGCACTTTAGGATTTATGCAATCTGTAGGCATTCCATTTACTGCTTTTGCACTTGTTATTGTAATAGCAATTGAATTATTAGGGGGGATATCTCTTATTCTTGGGCTAAAGACAAAATGGGTAGCTGGAACATTAATAATATACACAGCACCTGGGAAGAAGCCTGCGCCAAGATCGAAATCGAGGCTTTGCTGGCGGTCTACGATATTCCGCACATCAGCCAGGTGCAGATCTTCTATGCGGCGCGGCTCGCCACCCCCGACATTGCGCCGGGCGAGGAATCCCTTGAGACGCGGCTCATGGATTGGGCGGATATTCCGTGGGACGACCTCGCCTTCCCCTCGGTCCACTGGGCGCTGCATGATCATCGCGCGTACAGTAGCCCGAGCCCCTATACCGTGCGCGGAAACCCCGACCCCGACACAAGGACGCCATGAACAAGAATTCCCATCATCCGCTCCAGGCGCATCTCAACGAAGCTTTCATCAAAAGCAGCGGTGCACGATCCCTGCGCATACTGGCCGAATATATCGAACCGGAACAGCGCTTCGACAAATATGATATCCGCGACACCATCGTGTTTTTCGGATCGGCGCGGACGCCTTCGCGCGAGTCGGCCCTGGCCGATCTCAAGGCGGCGAAGGCGAAGGGTG
>JADFGB010000118.1 GCA_022567875.1 Bacteroidota bacterium
TATTCCTCTTCCTCGTTACCGTTAAATCTTCAGGCTTTAACATCTTTGCATTAACCAACCCATAACCAATTGCAGAGCCTATATTGCCAAATCCCAATATTGCTATTTTCATTTTATTATTAAACATTTTGCTCCTTATTATTAAACTTTTAAAGTTTCACCCTCTGACTTTGCAATAATTACAGTACCGCAAGAATCACTCCACACATTAATTGTAGTTCTGCACATATCTAAAATTCTATCCACAGCTAAAATAAGACCTACCCCTTCTAAAGGAAGACCGACAGCAGAAAGAATTACGGTTATCATAACCAAGCCAGCCATTGGAATGCCTGCCGCACCAATTGATGCTAAAAGCGCTGTTGCAACAACTATTGCCTGCAGAAGAAAACTTAATTCAATTCCATATGCCTGTGCAATAAACATAGCAGCCACACATTCATACAAAGCAGTACCGTCCATATTTACAGTTGCGCCCAAAGGTAAAACAAAACTTGTTACTTTATTAGAAACTCCCACATTGTTTTCAACAGCATCTATAGTTAAAGGAAGAGTTGCAGAAGAAGACGATGTGGAAAATGCGGTTAAAAGTGGAGTTGTCATCGCTTTAAAATGATGCCACGGATTTACTTTTCCAATAAATTTAAGCAACAAGGGAAGAGTGACCATTGAGTGAAAACTTAGACCTAATAATACTACAACCATATATATTCCAAGTCTCTGAGCAATGTTCAATAAAGCTTGTCTATCTCCAGCCTGATCTGCTACAACACCTGCTACAATTCCAAATATTCCAATCGGTGTAAACTTTATAATAAGAGAAGTTATTTTCATCATTAAATTAAATCCCCCATTAAATAAATTAATCAGAGGATCACGATAAGTGTTGCTAAGTTTTGTAATAAAATATCCGATAAGAATAGAAAAGAAAATAATTGCGAGCATATCCCCCGTAGCAAGCGCATTAATAATATTTGTAGGAACTAAACGAAGAAGAATATTGCCCAAACCATCGGAAACATTTGTCAGACTGTCAGCATGTTGAGTAAAACCAAGTTTTGCGCCAATACCAGGTTGAATTAAATTTACTAAAATTAGTCCTGTAACAATTGCAAACAAGCTGGTAGTTATGTAATAGGAAAAAGTTTTTATTCCGAGCCTTCCAAGGTTTTTGGCATCACCAATATTTGCCACACCTGAAGTTATGGAAGTAAGTATGAGCGGAACAATTATCATTTTTAATGCACGTAAAAATAAGTCCCCAATCCACGTTACATAACTCACATAATCTGTGAAAAATAATCCGTATAAAACGCCAAGGAATAAACCGATCAATATTTGCCAATGTAATTTTATTTTTAACATATCAGTCCTTAATTTTTGTTACTTAAATATTAAATAATGAATATAACAATTTTTCTCAATTACAATAAGTTTTTTATAATTTCATCGCAAATTGCATAGCCGTGTTTCGTTAATTTTATTGATTCGGAATTATTCTCTAAAAAATTATTTTCAATTAGTTTTGAAAAGTAATCTTCCTTTTCAATCAACCAAGCGCTACCATATTTTTCTGTGAATTCATTTTTATTCAGTCCTTTGCTTCTTAAAGAAAGCATCACATATTCATTTAGTTTTTGTTCTTTGGTTAAGATTTCAAAATTTCTTACAGCCGATCCTTTATTATTGATTTCTGAAATATATTTTTTTAAGCTTGAAAAATTCCACCACCGCTTTCCGTTTACAAAGGAGTGGGCAGCGGTACCAAAACTTAAATAATCTTGATATTTCCAATAAGCATTGTTGTGCCTGCATTCAAAACCGGTTCTGCAAAAATTAGAAACTTCATATTGCTTAAAATCCTGCCCGGTAAGAAAATCTATTGTTGTAGAATATAATTCTGCATCGTAATCAGAATCCTGCAAAGTTACTTTTCCGTCAAGGACCATTTTGTTTAAAATGGTTCCGCGTTCAAGTATTAAGCTGTAAGTAGATATATGAGTTATCGGAAGTGAAACAGCCTGATTAAGATTATTTATCCAAATTTCTTTTGTTTGTTTGGGCAGATTAAAAATTAAATCAATATTTATATTTTCAAAACCGGCTTTGTTTGCATCTTCAACAGTTTTAATTGCAGCATCTGTTGAATGAATACGTGTTAAAAATTTTAATTCATCTTCATTAAAAGACTGAACGCCTATACTGATTCTGTTAAAACCTATATTTCTAAATTCTTTTAATTTTTCAAAACTTATTGAATCGGGATTTGTTTCTATTGTTGTTTCAACATTATCGGCAACAGTAAAGTTTTTATTAATTTGATTCAATATTTCATTTAAATAATCTATATCCATTAACGAAGGGGTACCGCCTCCCAAGAAAATAGATGTTATTATTCTATCATCAGAATATTGATTCGAATAAAATTCAATCTCCTTTTTTAATGCTGATAAAAAAGGATTGATGTTATCGGTAGTTATTATGGAATAGAAATCACAATAAATACATTTATGCTTACAGAAAGGAATGTGAATGTAGAGAGCGGTTTGTTTCATTTTCCGTTTTTTATCAGTTCCTTTGCCCCTTTTATACTGGCTTCGGTTACTTCCTCGCCGCTCATCAGTTTAGCAATTTCATTTATTCGCTCTTCATCATCTAATTTATTAATTGAACTTACAACTCTATCGCCGATTAACTTTTTATTTACTGAATAATGATGATGTGCATTACCCGCAATTTGAGGTAGATGTGTAATTGCTATTATCTGGTGATTTTGGGAAAGATCTTCTAAAGCCTTGCCGACTTTCTGTGCAATTCTTCCGCTTATTCCGGAATCGATCTCATCAAATATTAAAACAGGCAGTGCTTCGGTTTTTGCAAGCACTGATTTTAAAGCTAGCATAACTCGTGAGATTTCCCCACCCGATGCTACCTTTATCAAGGGCTTTACGTCTTCACCGATATTTGTGGAAATAAAAAACTCCACCTCGTCACAACCGTTATTTGTGATTTTAATTTTTTTATTATTTGTAAATATAAAATATGATTCTTCATCATCAGCCAACGGTCTTTCAATTATTACTTTAAAGGATGAATGTTCAATACCAAGTTCATTAAGTGTTTTATTTATGCTCTCCTCTATCAAGGGGATTTTATTTTTTCTTTTATTTGAAATATCAATTGCCAGATTTCCGCAATTGTCTCTTGATTTTTCTATCTCATTCTTAATAGCTTTTATTTTTTCCGAAAAATTTTCTGCAAGTAAAAATTCTTCGCCTATCTTTTTTCTATGCACCAGGACAGCATCAATTGAACCACCGTATTTTTTCTTCAATAATGTTAATGCTCCAAGTCTCTGCCTAACCTCCTCAAGATGTTTGGGCTCAATATCTATTTTAGAATTGTAGGAACGGATAGTTTCGGCTATATCATTTATTTGCGAGAGTATGTTTTTACTTTCTTTCTCTGTAACGGAAAAATTTTTATCAATCAGTTCTAATTCTTGTAGCTTTCTGTTTGCCCCACTTAAAATATCCTGAACGGAGTTTTCTCCTTCAAAAAGTGTTTGATAAATTGAAGTTGTCAATTCGAGAAGCCTTTCCGAATTTTCTAAAATTTTCAATTCATTTAAAAGTTCATCGTCTTCATTTTCCTTAGGAGAAACGGAATCAATTTCTTTTATCTGGAATGAATAAAACTCTTTCTTTTCATTTAACGATTTTTCTTTTTTCTTTAATGTTTTTAATTCATCAATTTTTTTCTGATAATCAATAAATGTTTTTGTGTATTCGGTTAATAATAAGTTGTTGTCAACATACTGATCTAAAAAGTCAATATGTGTTTCGCTTCTGAGCAATGATTGATGTTCGTGCTGTCCGTGTAAATCAATCAGTAAATCCCCCAACAAATTTATAAAAGTTAGAGGCACAGGTGAATCATTTACAAAGCAGCGATTTGCTCCTTTTATAGATATTTCCCTTCTTATTATTAATTCATCCGTTGTTTCAATATCATTATTTAATAATAATTCTTTTACCTTGGTATTGTCTTTTATTCTAAAAAATCCTTCTACAAAAGATTTTGAAGCTCCCTTTCGAATTACTTCTGTTGATGCTCTTCCCCCAAGAAGCAAACCCATTGCATCGACAATAATAGATTTACCTGCACCGGTTTCCCCGGTGATGATATTCAATCCTTCACCGAACTCTACCTGCAGATGTTCGATAAGAGCATAGTCCTTTATTTCTAATGATTTTAACATTTAACTGTTTTTTATAGGTGGGATAATTTAGCTTATTTTATAAGCAATTTCAAAAAAGGTTTGATTACAAAATTTAAAAATCACTGACCTATTTTATTTTTATAAAAATGTATACCGCAAATCGTTTTTGAATCTATGATTTCACCGCTCATAATCCTTTCTTCAATTTCATCCAACGAATATTCAAATGTTTCCATTCCGTACTCGCCTTCTTCCCTGTTGTGTCTGCCCGGTGTTAAATTTTCAGCAAGATAAATATGCAGCACTTCGGAACAGAACCCGGGAGTGGTTGCAATTGAACCCAGTTTACTAATAGACTCTGCATTGTACCCTGTTTCTTCAGTCAATTCTCTTTCGGCACAATTCTGCGGATCTTCGCCCTTTTCAAGTTTGCCTGCTGGAAGTTCCAGCATAAATTTTTGGAAAGGATAACGGAATTGTTTTACCATTATAATTTTGCCGTCCTCTTTTACGGGTAATATTACTGCACCTCCGGGATGAAGTGCAACTTCCCTTACGGCTTTGTTGCCGCTGTCATATTCAATCTCATCAACCTGTAAATCAAATACTTTTCCTTTAAATATTATCTCACTTTTTTTTACTTTGAAATTCATTTTCCTTCTATAACTCTATTTTAGTTTACATAATTTTTCTATAAAATTAAATCTATGTCATTTCGAACCTAATCCGTCAACTGACGGAGTAGGTGGGAAGACTCGAATCTCTTGAACTCTTGAGCCTTCGCGTTATCCACAGCATGTGGTACACACGGAGGCTCTTTTCTTTTTACTAAAAATCAATCCAGATTCGCTTAAGGCCTTA
>JADFGB010000119.1 GCA_022567875.1 Bacteroidota bacterium
TGTTCTTTCCATTAATAGTTTTGTTGCACCATAAGTATTCAGAGGCGAAACAGCTTTATCTGTTCCTATAGCAATAGCAACTTCTACTTCATTACCTACAATAATTTCGTCTATGTTTTCAAATTCATTTTTTGGTATTGAACCCTCTGATTTAAAACCAACATCCAGTATAACATAGTCACCCTGAATTTGTACGATTTTTGCTGTTACTAGTTCACCCTCTTTTATTTCTTTGAATGAATCTGTATAAAGTTTTGCAAGTGTCAAAAACTCGTCTTGTGAATATTCGTCATCGTTAAAGCTCTTTTTAGCTTTTTCAAAATCTTCTTGGGTCACTGAATTTTCAATCACTTCTTTTGTTTCTTCGGACATTTGTCCTCCTTAATTAAATATAGATCTGTATTATTTACTTAAAGCCAAAAAAGTAAAAAACACAGATGTTTAGTTAAACATATAAATTTAATTTGGCTTTAAAACTTTTTTATATTTTCTTTAATAATTTTCAATATCTTTTCAACTTGTTCTTCAATAGTTATTTTTGAAGTATCAATCTCTATAGCATCTTTATCTTTTAAAAGCGGGCTAAGTTTTCTTGTAGAATCTATTTTATCCCGAAGAGAAATATTCTTCCGAATTTCATTTATATCAACATCAATTCCTTTTTCTTTGTATTCTTTTGCTCTTCTTTCTGCTCTTCTTTCAATTGATGCAGTTAGAAAAATCTTTACATCTGCATTTGGAAAAACAACCGTTGAAATATCTCTGCCTTCCATAACAATACCGCAATTTATATTGCTCATTGCTTTTTGTTTTTCTACAAGTGGTGTTCTAACGCCGTTAATTTTACTAACAATGCTTACATTTTCATTTACCTCCACCGAACGAATATTGTCAGTTATATTTTCACCATTTGTAAAAACATAAGTTTTGCCATCTGCAAATTTCAATTCAATATCAGTCTCTTCTGCAAGTTTTGTAATTTCATCATTACTGTTAAGAACATTGGACCTAATTGCTAAAAAAGTAATAGCCCTGTACATTGCACCACTGTCAACATACAAATAGCCCAAATGTTGTGCAACAAGTTTAGCCGTAGTACTTTTGCCGGAACCAGCCGGACCATCAATTGCCACAATTAATTTTTTGGACATAGTTAATTAAAATAGTTAAAATCTTGTAAAGTATCAAAATATAATTATTTACAAAATTTAAATTTTGTAAATAATCTTAGGTTGAGTAAATTTTATTTTATCTCTTGTCCACCAAATTCAGCTATAATTTTATTGATAATAGGAGAATTTTCAACGATGGGTTCTTTTAAAGGAATGTTTTTAGTCTCTTCTTTTTTTAGAGCAGACCCTATGTTTTCAGATTCAGTAAAATTAAAATGTATTTTTTTACCGAAATAATGAAAAGCTTTTTTTTCGATATATTCTTTATGGCTTTTCAACAAAAATATACCATCTTTATCTATTCCGGTTAGGTTAAGTTTGCTATCTACATAATTTTCAACTTCTACATTTTGTATGACAGGCCCAAGGATTAATGGCTTTTCTTTTAAAACTATATCGATAAAACCATCCCATTTTTCTAAAATCAATTCATAATTTAGAGGTATAGTTTTTTGTGATTTTTTTTCTTCAGGTGTAGATTCTTCTATATTTTTTTGATTGGTATGGACCTTTGTAAAAGGAATATCACTTTTTATATCAGGGTTAGGTTCTTTTACTATGTTTGAATTTCTTTTTGATGGTTGATAATTTTCTGAGTTATTAGCTTGTTCGATATTAATGTTATTCACTTTAGATATTATTTCACTAATTGTAGTAGATTTTTCCAATCCTACTAAATGTGAAAGAGATATTTCAATCTTAAGTTTTTGGTTTTGTGTAAATCGTAATTCCTGAAAAGATTTATTGAGATAATTTAAAAGTCTTAGCAGATCTCCTTCCGAAAAAACATTTTTATATTGGAGATATTTCTTCTTATTTGCTTCGGATGTTTCTATCAAATCAGATTTTTCAGTTAGTTCAACTATAAGTATATTCCTGAAGTGTTCAATCAATCCTGTAAAGAAATCAATAAAATTCCATCCGTTTTTGTAAATAGTTTCCGTTATCTTAAATACTAAGTTATAATCTTTATTTATTACTGCATCTGAAACATCAAAATAAATATCATCCGAAATTAAATTCAGTATTTCAGAGACAGCTTCTTTTGTTATGTTATTGCCGCAATAAGAAATGACTTGGTCAAAATAACTTTCTGCATCGCGTAATGCGCCATCGGCTTTTTTAGCTATGATAGTAAGTGTTTCATTGTCGATTTCATATTTTTCACTTACAGCTATTTTGTGAAGTTGTTCTATTATGGTATGCAATTCAATACGTCTGAAATCATATCTTTGGCAGCGAGAAATAATTGTAAGTGGTATTTTGTGAACATCTGTTGTTGCAAAAATAAATATTGTATGCTCGGGGGGTTCTTCCAATGTTTTTAAAAATGCATTAAAAGATTCCCTTGTTAACATATGAACTTCATCTATAATATAAACTTTATACTTACCTATTGTAGGAGCATATTTAACAGAATCGCGCAAAGATCTTATTTCATCAATTCCCCTGTTTGATGCAGCATCTATTTCAATTATATCTAAAAGTTGACCTCTTTTTACTGATTTACAAATTTCACATTCGTCGCATGGCTCAGAGCCATTTGGATTTAAGCAGTTTAATCGTTTGGCTAGAATTCTTGCTGTTGTTGTTTTACCCACTCCTCTTGGCCCTGTAAATAAATAAGCGTGGGCAATTCTTTCACTTTTTATTGCATTTATAAGTGTATTTGTAATGTGTTCTTGTCCGACAATCTCTGAAAATTTGTTGGGTCGCCACTTTCTTGCTGTTACTACGTATGCCATTATAAAATTTTGTTTGTTTTATTACTTATAAATGTTGATAGAAAGTTACACATATTTTCTAAATATTTTGCATCTGTTTTATCAAACGAATTGTATTCTAAACTATCAATGTCTAAAACTGCAAAAACTTTTTCCTCTTTAAAAACAGGTACAACAATTTCTGATTTTGTATCTGAATCACAAGCAATATGCCCTTCAAATTTTGAAATATCTGGTACGATAATAGTCTTTTTATCTTTAGCAGAATTTCCGCAGACTCCTTTACCTAACGCAATATTTGTACATGCAATTTTACCCTGGAATGGTCCTAAAGAAAGATTACTGCCGTCTAAAAAATAAAACCCAACCCAGCTTACTTTTGAGAATGTTTGTTTTATTGAAGCAACAAAATTAGAAAGATTTGATAGTAAATTATCCTCCTTTACTAATAATGACTTTAATTGCTTCAGAAGATTTTCATATTGCTCGTCAAGGGATAAAGATTTATCAACAAATAAAGATTCTGCCAAATTATTTTGTCCTTGTCTTAGATGCTTTTACAGTTTTTGTAGTTGTTTTTCTTTTTGGAGGGAAAATATATGGTATAGCATCTTCTATATATTTTATAGGAATAATTCTTAATCCTTCTTTTACTTCAGGCTGCATCTCTTTTAAATCAATTTTATTCTGAAAAGGAATAAGAACTGTTTTTATTTTATTTCTTTTTGCAGCCAATAGTTTTTCAGTTAAACCACCGATTGGCAAAACATTACCGCGAAGAGTAATTTCACCCGTCATTGCAATATTGTTAGAAGCAGGTTTACCTGAAAGTGCCGAAAGTAAAGCCATTGATAATGTAATACCTGCTGAAGGTCCGTCTTTTGGTATTGCTCCTTCTGGCAGATGAATATGAATTTCTTTACCTTTTAAAAAATCCGGTTTAAGCTTGAACTTTCTTGCATTAGATCTAATATAACTAAGTGCTGCCTGTGCAGATTCTTTCATTACATCGCCCAACTGACCTGTAAGGGTTAATTTACCGGAACCAGCCATAATAGTTACATCAACGGTTAAAAGCTCACCGCCAACACTTGTCCAAGCTAATCCCGTTACACTGCCTACTTTTGCTTCTTTGCTGTGAAGCGATTTTCTAAATCTTGGAACTTTTAAATATTTTTTAACTTTTTTTCTACAGCATCTTCATTGTTGCCTGTTACTGTAATTACCACTTCAATTGCAATTCTGTTTTGAGACCAAGAAACGATATCAACATTTCCATATTTGTTCTTTATCTTAAGCAATAAAAAAATACCCTTAATAACAATGCCGACCAGACCACCAAAGATAAAAATTCCCGATAACATTAAGACGAAAGGTGCTATGCTCGTTACATTAGGAATCGGACAGTGTGGACCATAATGATAGTTAAAACACTCAATTACCTGGATTATCCCTGCAAAAATAAAGCTGACAATCACCGAACCGATAATGATTCCAGGTAAAAATTCATAGCTGTGATTTTTGGATTGGACTAGCGCCATTAGCGCACCGGATATAATCGGTAATAGTAAAATTTGAGCACCCCACAAAAATTTAAACTGATCGGCGTTTAGATAAAATAATACGCTGATTATTATAGTTACAGCAGAGATGATATATATCTTTTTCATGGTTTAATTATAGCAAAAAATATCCAAAACATAAAAATAACTCTTGTTGATTAAAAGTTATTCATTAATCAATTAAACCGCCTATTTCAAATCTCACCCCCCCCCACTATGGAAGTATTTTTTATAAAAATAAAGACGACTTTTTAAAAGCCGTCTTTATTGAACTTGTGTTAAATAGAATGGTTTATACCCTTCCTCTAATGACCACCTCAAAAGCTACTCTAATCTTCTCCCTTTTCTTTACCCCATTATTGTACATGCCAATCCAGCTTTTTTAGCCTGCTGAAGGAATAAAAAACTCCCCCATTTCAGGGGGAATTTTATTCTATATTTTTTATTTAATCAATCGGTTCAGGCAGTAAAGTATTGACATTGACATCAACATCAAGTTCTATTCTTATTTTTCGGATTTTATTTACTCCATCACACTGACTCTTTACTATCTTGTCATGGGTACCAAGATATATATACAACATTTTCTTTTTG
>JADFGB010000120.1 GCA_022567875.1 Bacteroidota bacterium
ACTTACTGTAGTAAATTTCATACCGGTAGTTTGTGATGAATTTACAATATCATCATATTTTTTACGTCCGTTTTTATATTCTTTATCAGTCATTTTTTAACCTGTTTATAATATCTCTATTAAATATAAAAAATTAAATCAAATTTAGTTAGGTACAAAAATAATTATCAATTTGTATTTCCGAATCTTCTACTGAACTCATTTAAAGATATTTTAATTAGTGTTGGTCTGCCGTTAGGACAAATATAAGGATTAGCGGAAGAAAATAAATGATTTATTAGTGAACGCATTTCTTTTTCGTTTAATTTTGTATTTTCTTTTATAGCAGCTGAATCTGCATAAACCTTTGCTAAATTTTCTTCATTTTTATTTTTATCATCGCTTATTATCTCCGAATATTTATTTAACATTTCAAACAATATTTCTTTTTCTTTTCCGTGTTTCACATCTTCGGGTACACCTCTTATTTCAATATTATTACCTCTTAAAAATGATAACGTAAAGCCTAAATTTATTACTAAATTTAATATCCCTTTTAATAAATCATATTTCCCTTTATCAAGTGCTAATTTATGGGGAAATAACAATTGCTGGGAAAGAGGTAACCCTTTTTTTAATTGATGAAATGCTCTTTCAAATAAAATTCTTCTGTGTGCTGCATTTTGATCAATAACTATAAGTCCGCTTTTAATCTGTGATAAAATATACTTTTCATGCAGCTGAAAAATAAAAGATGAGCTTCCTGTTTCTTTTTCTTCTTCATCAACTGTATTCACCTTATGCAAAAATTCTTTTTGAACAGGCTGTGAAAATGGATCATCAATAGATTGTGGGTGTGCGTCCCCTAAAGGATCGTTTTGTATATTGCCGAATAATTTATCCAGTTCAACATCAGAATATTTTGAATTATTAAAATTAGACTGTCTATTTATTCCTTTCCCCGTATTAAATGAATTGTTAAAATTTGCTCCACTTAAAACTGCAGTTTCGTAATTAATAACTGATTCGACTTCCGATTCATTATAAACCATATTCTGAATTCCCAAACTTTTTCTTATTATAGCCAAAAGCAAATTATATATACTTTTCTCATCTTCAAATTTTACCTCCATTTTTGTAGGATGAATATTTACGTCAATTTTATTTGGCTCGATATCTAAGAATATTACAAAGAAAGGATAATCCCCTTTCTGTAGTATGGATTCGTATGCAGTAAAAACTGCATGGTTTATCTGTCTGTTAATCACATATCTGTTATTAATAAAAATATACTGATCGCCTTTACAACTTTTCAGCATTGCTGGTTTTCCTATAAAACCTGAAACAGATATAATATCCGTTTTTTCTTCAATCGAAATTAGAGCATCTATCATATTATCAGCAAATATCTGCATTATTCTTTTTGATAAATCACCGGATTTGAAATCAAAAATAATGTCATTTTCATTGTAGAGCTTGAATGAGATTCCGCTGTTACCTAAGGCTATTTTTTTAAAAGTATCATTTATATGTCTGAATTCTGTTTGATTAGTTCTAAGAAATTTTCTTCTTGCAGGGATATTATAAAAAAGATTTTTTACAGTAATTGATGTTCCTTTTACAAAAGATCCTTTCTCAGAAGATATTTCTCCATCATTACTTACCTTTACAAACGTACCAAGTTCTTCATCCTTTGTCTGAGTTTTAATTTCCAATTGACTTACTGCTGCAATTGAACTTAATGCTTCACCTCTGAATCCGAGAGTGCTTAAATAATTTAGGTCATCAATATTAAATATTTTACTTGTTGCGTGTTTTTGTACTGAAAGAATTGCATCCTCTTCTATCATTCCTGTCCCATCATCGCAAACCTGAATTAATAATTTACCTGCATTTTTAATAAATACATCTATGTTATTTGCACCTGAATCTATTGCGTTTTCCATCAATTCTTTTACAACGGATTCAGGTCGTTGTACTATTTCACCGGCTGCAATTTTATTGACTATATTTTCGGGTAAAATCTTAATAGTTGACATCATTTTCTTTTATACCAAAATATTTCAAATTTTTCTCTTTTATCTCTTTTTATAATCTCCCATTTATTTTCGTCAATTGAAGGAAAATAAATTTCTCCTTCAGCATCAAAATCCAATTTTGAAATGATCATTTCGTCTACTTCATTAATTGCTTGAACAAAAATTTGTCCGCCACCAATAACAAATACTTTTTCATATAACTTTTCTTTACAATATACAATTGCTTTTCTCAAACTATTAAATATTTTTAGATCATTAAATGGATAAACTAGACTGTTGTTTCTAGAAATTACAATATTCTCCCGTTTCGGTAATGGTTTGCCTAGAGCATCAAATGATTTTCTGCCCATAATTATTGGACTTCCCAAAGTAGTCAGCTTAAAATGACGGAATTCTTCACTAATGTGCCATGGCAACTGACCATTATTTTTACCGATTACACCATTTTTAGCAACTGCGGAAATAATAATTTTTTTCAAACGGCAACCTCAAACTTTATCTTATCGTGATGCTGATAATTTACAAGTTCAAAATCTTCAAATACTAATTCATCAATTGGTTTTTTGGCAATTATTAATTTGGATAAAGGTAATGGTTTTCTTTTAAGCTGCTCCTTTAATCCACGGCTATGGTCATATCTCTCATTAGGTGAACCTTCTTCAGCAAAATAAATATGTGCATCAATAATAGTGTGTGCAAAAAAACCTACTTCCAAATCAACTTCCTTTGCAATAATATTAGTCAAAAGAGAATATGCTGCAAGATTAAAAGGAATGCCGAGTGCAATATCACCTGAACGTTGAGTTAAATGGCAATTTAGTTTACCGTTTGAAACATTAAATGTGTATGTATAATGACAGGGAGGAAGTTTACTAGAAATTGCATTTCCCGGTTCCCACGCTGTGACAACCAGCCTTCTGCTATTAGGGTTTTTTCTGATTTCGTTAATTACATATTGAATTTGGTCAATTTCTTTTACTTCCCATTCACCCTTCTTATTTTTGGTGGCACTGGGAAAATGCCTCCAGTAATTACCGTAAGCAGTATCAAGATTTCCGTTTTCATCAGCCCAGGCATTCCATATTTTTGTTTTTTTTCTTAAATTTCTAATGTGGTTTTCACCTGAAAGATACCAAAGCATCTCGTGTAAAAGAGAGTTCCAAAACATTTGTTTTGTAGTAATAAGAGGGAATCCTTTAGATAAATCAACTTTATAAAAAGCACCAAAATAAGAAATAGTATCAATTCCAGTTCTGTTTTTCTTTATTACTCCCTCATTAAGTACAAGTTTAACTAAATCTAAATATTGTTTCATTTTGAAAATATTTTCTATAGAAATTAAAAATTAATACTGCAATTTAATAAAATTTAATTGATGTTATATCTTACCTGAAAATAAGATTTATAATTTTAGAGCTGGCTATCTTTACTTCTTCTTCAAAGTATTTTTTGTATTTATTATCTATTGTTTTTTTGTTCATTTCTATTGGAATAATGTTTTTACTTAACATTTTAACCGAATCTTTTTCAATTTTACCACAACATAAAAATACTTTTTTGTTCAGATTATCCGAAATCTTAATTATTGCACTTGCTCCCTTCCCAAATAGTGATGTTTTATCAAAAATGCCTTCACCAGTAATAACATAATCAGCTTGCTCCATCATTCTAATTAGCACTTTATCAGCCCTTAAATTTTCAAAAGATGATGTACATTCAGCATCAAAAAAGTGAGATAAACCGGCTGCCAAACCACCCCCAGCTCCGGATAATGAATTAGCTAATATGTTTAACTTATTATTATTTAATATGTTGATAATTTTATTGAAGCCTAATTCTAATAATTCTATTTCAGTCTCCATAGCACCTTTTTGTGCAGCAAATTGGTATGTTGCTCCAGCTTCTCCTAATAAAGGAATATTTACATCAACAATTGTTTCAATTATAAATGGAAGTTCTGGCTTGCTCCATAAAATTTTATCAGTATTATGATAAAATTCTGGTATTATATCTGTTTCTTTTCCATCAATATCAATCAATTTCATTCCAAATACAGAACAAAGCCCAAGTCCGAGATCATTCGTGCCCGTTCCTCCCACACCGATAACAACTTTGTTTATATTAATTTCTTTATTAATTACTGATTTTCTTATTTGGTCCAATAATTCCCCCAATCCTTTTGAATTTAAATATATAGGATGTCTTTTGTCTTGAGGGATTAATTGAAGTCCAAGAATTTTTGCGGATTCTATATAAATAATTTTATTTTTCTTATCATATCCGACCGTACAATCAAATTTAGAATTATCATAAGGAGTTGTAATTGAATAAGTTATGTTAATCAGTTGATTATTATTGTTCAATACATCTAAAAATCCGTCTCCTCCGTCAGTAATAGGATATTTGAAAATTTCGAAATCATTATTAACATTTAAATATTTTTCAAACAATTTAGATACTTCAACAGAGTCAGCACATTCTTTGTAACTATTGGGAGCAAGAAGTATCTTTATTTTTTTCATCTTTAATCAGATAGATTCAGTAAAGTTTTTATTTTATTTACTACTATTGAAGCATCAATTCCACCTTCGCCTGAATAATCACAAATTTTGGGATCGCCGGGACATTGAGTCTTGCAATAATTTTCTTCAGGCAGTAAAATGTGAGATTCATTCCCTTTGGGTGCCCACAAATTAGGTGAACAAGCTTTTAGGGGACAAAATAGTGAAAGAGTTTTTACTTTTAATCCGGCAGCAATATGCATTGGTCCAGTACTTGATGAAACTAGCAAATCCAAAGCATTAAAATTTATTATAGATTTTCTTAAAGGTTTGTTTAAGTTTGGATAAAAAACTCCATCGATATTTAATATTTCTTTTGGTGGATTAAAATCTGTTACTGCTATTTTAATACTTGCTAATTTTTGAAGCTTCAAGATAATTTTAACATATTCATTAACTCTTAAATTGGGTGCACTGTTTCCGCTTGTTACATTTATTCCTATAATCATTTCCCCACTGTTACATA
>JADFGB010000121.1 GCA_022567875.1 Bacteroidota bacterium
TGCAGATAAAAAGTGGGAAGGACTATTTAGCAGAATACTCAATAATACTGCTGTCGTAGATTCTTTAGAGAATATGCTTGAAATGTCGTCTAAATTTTCAGGTTTCAGTTTTACGACTTTAGACGGAGATTTTGTTGATGTTTCCGGTCTTGTTGAAAGCGGAACCTCACCTCAGGCTGATAATACTCTGTTTGGTAGAATGCAATTACTCGAAGATTTAAAGAAAGATTTCCCTGTTGAAGAACAAAAATTTAATGAACTAAGCAAAATGGTCAGGGAAACAGAGAGTGAATTAAACTCGATTGATTTAAAAATACTTTCAGATAAAGGGAGAATTCTTGTAAATGATTTAGCTAATGTAGACAAACAAATTGCTCAGTTTGAATTTGAAAAGAAAAAAGCTGACGACGAAATTGAGTCTGCAAGAAAAGAGATTCAAATTTTAGCACAGAATTCAAATAAACTTGACCAGGAAAAAATTGATTTGCAAGAAATTATAAACTTACAAAATGAAAGTAGAAAAATTGAGGAGGAATCAAAGCTTAATCTTCAGAATGATTTTAAAGACTGCGAGAGCAAATACAATACTGCCCTAAATGAAAAAAATAATACAAGGATAGAGTTTGAGAAAATGTTGGCTGAGAGAAAGAATGTGGAGAATGCTATCGGACGTGCTCAATCTACTATAGACACAATAGATAAAAACATTGGAAAGAGAAAATCTGATATCAATACAGCTACAAACGAAAAAACAAATCTTTTTAATGTAATAGAACAAAGCCAAAAGAAAGCTGATGAAAGTGAAAATGTAAAAATAAAGCTTCAAGATGATGAAGGAGAAATAAGTTCAAAGTATAAATCAATTCAATCAATCATAAGTGAAAAAGAAGACAAACAAAATAATCTAAGAAAAGAAAGAGAAATATTAACAGAAGAAATTCATAAATCAGATTTAAGATTAAACGAAATTGAAATGAAGATTAAAAATCTTAAAGAACATATTAAAGAAAATTACTCATTGTCTTTAGAGAAAAAGGAATTTGATGATCTGGACAGTTTTAACTTTGAAGAAAGAGAGGGTGAAGTTTTAACATTAAAGGAAAAAATAAAAAATCTAGGTCCGATAAATCTTTTGGCATATTCAGAATATGAAGAAGAAAAAGAAAGGTTTGATTTTCTTAATAACCAACGCAACGACCTTACAAAATCAGAAAAAGATGTCATAAAAACTATTGAAGAAATAAATATTACGGCTCAACAATTATTTTCAGATACTTTTGAAAAGATAAGACAAAATTTTACCAAAATTTTCGGAGCATTATTTAATCCTGGTGATGAAGCGGATTTAAGAATTGAAGATGGAGAAGATGTGCTTGAAGCAAAAATAGAAATTATTGCAAAGCCTAAAGGCAAAAGGCCCACATCAATTGAGCTCCTTTCCGGTGGAGAGAAAACACTTACAGCTATTGCTCTTCTATTTTCAATTTATCTTGTCAAGCCGAGTCCATTTTGTATTTTAGATGAAATAGATGCCCCGTTGGATGATGCAAACATTGACCGTTTTAACAAAATTTTAAACGACTTTAGTGAAAGCACACAATTTATAGTTGTTACTCACAATAAGAGAACGATGGAAGCTGCGAACACACTTTATGGTGTTACTATGCAGGAAGAAGGAATATCAAAATTAGTCAGCGTTCGTTTTAATGAAGATTTTGAGCTAACCGCTAATTAAAGAATTAGTAAAAAACTATATAGATTTAAATAAATAATTTTTTAAAAAGAAGGATGAATGAGTGTAAAAAATATTATAACGTTCATCCCTGGTTAAAGGTTAAATTAGTAAAACTAATAAATGAAAAGAGTTTTTAAGATATTTATTGATTTTGACGGAACCATAACAACTAAAGATGTGGGTGAAGCTATTTTTAAAAAATTCGGTGAACCCAATACTGTTAAAAGAATAATAGATGACCTTCTCTCGGACAGAATTTCTGCCAAAGAAAGTTGGCTTCAGCTTTGTTGTACAGTAAAACAAATTTCTCCTGTTGAATTAAATAATTTTATAGACACATTAGAAATAGATCCTACTTTTCACCAATTCTATGATTTCTGCGAACAGAATAATTTTGATTATTACATTTTAAGCGATGGATTTGATTATTATATAGAGCGTATGCTTTCAAATGACGGCATAGAACACATTAAATATTATGCAAATCATTTAACAATTACTAAAGATAATAAACTGATTCCTTCATTCCCCTATCAGGATGAGGAAATTCTGACCTCTGCAAATTGCAAAAGGAATCACATAATCAATCATAGTAGTGATGATGATTTTACAATTTATATCGGGGATGGAAACTCTGATAAAGATACTGCACAGTTTTGTGATTTTATTTTTGCAAAAGATGATCTTTTAAAATTTTGTGAAAGAGAAAGAATTTCATATTTCCCATATAAAGATTTTAATGATGTTAGATTGAAAATAGAAAAGCTTATTGCTAAACGAAACTTAAAAAAAAGACATCAAGCAGAATTGAAACGCAGAGAAGTCTATATGCTGGGTTAAATATGACAAACATTGCAACAAAATTTTTTAAATCCCGCAGCTATACACCTATTCCCTTTTTAATATTAATGTTTGTGTTTCAAAGAGCAACTATTCAAAGTATGGTTATAGGGTTTTTAATTGCCCTTTGCGGAGAACTAATCCGTTTTTGGGGTGTGAGCTGGGCGGGAAGCGAAACAAGAACTACAGGGGGTGTAGGAGGAACTTTTTTAATAATAAGCGGACCGTTTGCATATGTCCGAAATCCACTTTACGTGGGTAATATCTTGCTATATACAGGCTTTGGGGTTATGTCACTTGCACTTTTCCCTTATTTACAAATTGTTGCTTTGTTATTTTTCCTCACACAATATTATTATATAATTAAAGAAGAAGAATCATTTTTAATAAAAAAGTTTAGTGAAGATTTTGAAAATTATTTAAAAAAGGTTCCGAGATTTTTTCCAAGAATTACTGCTTACAAAATTGATAATATTGAACAGCCGGTATTCAATTTAAAAGCTGGGCTAAGATCAGAAAAAAGAAGCCTGCAAGCTTTTGTAATAGTAACAATTATATTAATTGTGTTAATGGTTATAGTTTAGGATTGGAAAGAAATATCAATCAGAGATTTATTTAAAGATGCAAAGAAATGATGAAAAGAAATTGTTGCTCATAGCAGGAGAATCCTCAGGTGATCTTCATGGTGGTGCACTTGTGAAAAATTTATTACAACTTAACCCTCAATTAAAAATTTATGGCATAGGTGGTGATAAAATGCAGGAAGCCGGCATGCATCTAATTTATCATATCAATAAAATGGCTTTCTTGGGATTTTTAGAAGTTCTTGAACATCTTCCTTTTATTAAAAAAGTTCAGAAAGAATTAATAGCCTTCATTAGAGAGAAAAAAATTCAAGATGTTGTTTTAATTGATTACCCAGGGTTTAATCTTAGTATAGCAAAAAAATTTAAAAAATTAAATTTAAATATCATCTACTACATTTCACCGCAGATTTGGGCTTGGGGATCGGGCAGAATAAAAAAGATAAAAAAAATAGTAAATAAAATGCTTGTTGTTTTCCCTTTTGAAGAAAAAATTTACAAAGAAAATTATGTAGATGTTAAATTTGTCGGACATCCATTAATTGTAAGATTAAATAATTATCCATTTTATTCAAAAGAAGAATTGTACGACAAATTTGAATTTGATAGAAATAAAGATATTTTACTCTTGCTTTCAGGTAGCAGAGAACACGAAGTAAAATCAATTTTCCCCGAGTGTATACAAGCAGCAAATGTTCTTTCTGAAAAATATAATATGCAAATAGTTGTCGCTTGTGCTGATAACATTTATGAAACATTATTTTATTCATTAACAGATTTTAAAAATTTTAAGGTAATAAAAAATTACACCTATGATTTATTAAAACATTCAAAACTTGGAATTATAAAATCGGGAACTTCAACTTTAGAAGCAGCTCTTATGGAACTACCGATGGTCATTGTTTATAAAACAAGTGCAATAACATATTTAATTGGTAAAAGTTTAATTAGAATTAAAGATATAGGTATGGCAAATATTTTATCGGGTAAAAAAATTGTACCTGAATTAATTCAGCAGAAAGTTAAATCAAAATTTATAATTGAAGAAGCAGTTAAATTATTGTCGGACGATACATTGTATATAATAACAAAAAATGAACTTAAAAAAATCAAGGAGAGTTTGGGAAAAGAAGATGCATCAAAAAATGCTGCAGAAATAATACACTCCTCGCTTTATGAAAATTAGAAAATTAGAACAGGTATTTTTAAGAAAACTTGGGCATTATACATTATTTCAAATAGTAAATGTTTTGTGTAAATCTTTAAGAATTACATTTAAGAACAAAGAAGTAATTGATAAACTCGAGAATGAAAATCAAAAATTTGTTCTTGCTTTTTGGCACGGTTCAATGCTCTTGCCTTGGTATCTTCAGCGGTATAAAAATTTTGCCGGGCTTACAAGTAAAAGCAAGGATGGTGATTTATTGGCAAGAGTTTTAAATTTATGGAGTTACAATGTTGTAAGAGGTTCAAGTACTGAAGGCGGAGAAATTGCTTTGGGTATTTTATTGGATTATGCAAAAAACGGATGTTCAATTTCAATTACTCCCGATGGTTCACTCGGTCCATACAGAAAGATGAAAGCAGGAGCAGTAGTTGTTGCAAAAAAAAGTGGTTTACCGTTGGTCTTAGTCAGTGTTGGTTTTAAAAGTAAGAGAAATCTTAAAAGTTGGGATAAATTTACTGTTCCAAAACTATTTACTAAAGCTAAAGTTATCTATTCCGCTCCAATCAGAATAGATAAAGATTTAAGTTATAATGAAACATCAAAAATGATAGATAAATGTGAAATAATTTTTAAACAAATTCAAAATGAGGCTGAGAGTTTTTAACTTAAATGAAATTTTTACGATTCATATTATATCCATTTGTCCCTGTATATG
>JADFGB010000002.1 GCA_022567875.1 Bacteroidota bacterium
TATGGCTTGTTGGCTGAGAATGCAGATTTCTCTGCAATCTGTAAAGAATCGGATATAAAATTTATTGGACCTTCACCCGATATGATAAATGCAATGGGTAATAAATCTTTTGCCAAAGAAACAATGAAAAAAAATGGTGTACCCGTAATTCCTGGAAGTGACGGAGTTATTGAAAGCATAAAAGAAGGGAAATCTTTAGCCGCAGAAATTGGTTACCCGGTAATCATAAAAGCATCAGCCGGAGGCGGTGGAAAGGGAATGAGAATTGCATGGAAAGAGAATGAATTTGAAAACGCTTTTAATACTGCAAAATCAGAGGCAGCAATTTCTTTTGGTAAAGATGATGTTTACGTTGAAAAATTTATTGAAAATCCCCGTCATATAGAAATACAAATAATGGGGGATATGTATGGTAACGCTCATCATTACGGTGAAAGAGACTGTTCTATTCAGAGACGACATCAAAAACTACTTGAGGAATCACCCTCTCCCGCAATTGACGAAGTAACAAGAAACAAGATGGGTGAAGCAGCTTTGCTCGGTGTTAAAGCTGTAAATTATGAAGGTGCAGGTACTTTTGAATTCTTATTAGATAAAAATAAAGATTTCTACTTTATGGAAATGAATACGAGAATTCAGGTTGAACATCCCGTTACTGAAACCGTGTACGGCGTAGATTTAATAAGACAGCAAATATTGGTTGCTTCCGGTGAAAAAATAGAAACACTCCCGCGCAAGCCCATAGGACACAGTATAGAATTCAGAATAAATGCCGAAGATCCTTCAGCAGATTTCAGACCTTCTCCGGGCTTGATTCAGTCATTGCATTTCCCCGGTGGATATGGAATCAGAATAGATTCACACATTTATCACGGTTATACTATACCTCCCTATTATGATTCACTAATTGCAAAATTAATTGTATGGGGAAAAAACAGAGAGCATGCAATAATGAGGGGACGAAGAGCATTAGAAGAATTTACTGTCGAAGGAATAAATACTACTATTCCTTTCCATTTAAAAATACTTGAAGATGAAAAATTCCTGAGCGGTAATTTTGATACCGGTTTTATGGATGATTTTAAATATGAATAAAATTTTATTTAGTATAATTGACTGATTAAAAGGTTAAAGAGGTAATAATGAATTTCCCGGAAAATCTAAAATACAGTGATGATCACGAATGGATATTAGTAGAGGGTAATGTAGCAACAATTGGCATTACCGATTATGCACAAAATGAGTTAGGTGATATTGTCTTTGTTGATATAGACCCTAACTTATCAGACGTACATGCTGGCGAAACACTCGGTACAATTGAAGCCGTAAAAACTGTAAGTGATCTACTTGTACCCTGTAGCGGAAAAATTATTGAAATAAATGAAGCATTAGCCGATGCCCCTGAAGATGTTAATACCGATCCCTACGGTAAAGGTTGGATGATAAAAATTGAAATATCCAATTCCTCAGAAATTGAAAAATTGCTGGATGTAGAAGCTTATAAAAATAAGATTGGACAATAATTAGTTATTTATTAATATTTCCTTTTACATCTTTTCATAGATGATTTATTCCAGTAAACAAAATCTTACATAGCAAAATTTTGTTTTATTTTAAGTTATATTTTAAATAAAAAAGTTTATGACCTCAGAAGAGAAAATACTAATTATTGATTTTGGCTCTCAGTATACACAACTTATTGCCAGAAGAATAAGAGAAGCCAAAGTATTTTCTATTATCAAACCTTATTCTATTTCAATTGATGAGATACAAGAATTAGAACCTAATGGAATCATATTATCCGGTGGTCCTCAAAGTGTTTATTCAGAAAATGCTTATTCTGTTCCTGAAGAAATATTCAATCTTGGTATACCTATTTTAGGTATTTGTTATGGATTGCAGCTCATCTGTAAATTACTAAAAGGAAAAGTTGAACCTGCAAAAAACAGGGAATATGGAAAATCCATTATTAAAATTGAAGAAGAAAACAAATTATTTTTAGATGTGAAGAAATCATCATCAGCTTGGATGAGCCACGGAGATTTAATTACACAATTACCTGAAAATTTTATAAACTTAGCTATATCTGATTCATCACCAAACTGTGCAATAGCAAATACAGATAGAAACATTTACGGCGTTCAATTCCATCCTGAAGTAAACCATACAGAAGAGGGGGAAAAAATAATTAGAAACTTTCTTTTTGAAATCTGTAAATGTAAAGGCCTTTGGAAGTCTTCTAATTTTATTGAATCAACAATAATTGATATTCAAAATAAAATTGGTTCATCTAAGGCAATATGTGCTTTAAGTGGAGGTGTCGATTCTACTGTTGCAGCTGTAATTATGAAAAAAGCAATCGGGGATAATCTTATTTGCGTTCATATCGACACAGGACTTATGAGAAAAAACGAAAGCGAAAAAATTGAAATTGTTTTCAGAGATGAATTAAATTTAGATGTAGTTTTTATCAATGCAGTTGATATATTCTTAAAAAGATTGGAAGGTATTTCTAACCCTGAAGAGAAAAGGAAAATAATAGGAAAAACTTTTATAGAACTTTTTGAAACAGAAGCTAAAAAATATTCTGATTTAAAATTTCTTGTTCAGGGGACTTTATATCCAGATGTTATTGAATCATCTCCAGTTGCGGGGACTTCAAAAACAATTAAAACACATCACAATGTTGGCGGTTTACCCGAGGAAATGGATTTATTGTTAATAGAACCATTCAGAGAATTATTTAAAGACGAAGTAAGAAATATCGGCAGAGAATTAAAAATACCCGATTCATTTATAGAAAGACACCCTTTTCCAGGCCCTGGTTTAGCAGTCAGGGTAATTGGAGAAATTACTAAAGAGAGACTTGAGATTTTAAAAGAAGCAGACGATATTTTTATAACGGAGATAAAAAATGAAAATCTTTATTCTGAAATATGGCAGGCTTTTGCAGTACTTCTACCTGTTCAAACTGTGGGTGTGATGGGTGACTCTCGTACTTATGAAAATGTTTTAGCATTAAGAGCAATTACTTCAACTGATGGTATGACTGCCGATTGGTTCAATTTTAACTCTAACTTTTTATCAAATGTCTCTAACAAAATTATCAATAATGTTAGGGGAGTAAATAGAGTTGTTTATGATATTAGCTCAAAACCTCCTGCAACAATTGAGTGGGAATAATTTTGGATAATAATCTTCAAATTGAATTTAAATTAAATAATGCCAAAAAATTTGCTGCATCAGGTAAATATTTACACGCTTCACAATTATATAAATCTTTAATTGAAGATTTTCCTGATAATTCAGAACCATATTTTCAACTTGCACAATTATATCAAGATCAAAACCTATCTAAAGAAGCTGAAAATTTATTATTAAGTTATTTAGTTGGACATCCTGACAGAATTGATGTAATAATTTATTTAGCACAAATATATTTACAAAGTTCAAAATGGGACGAGATGATCGAAATTCTATCATCAGTTACACCAGCTGAAGATCCTATCTCTTTATTTCTGATAGGTCATGCATATTTTATGCTTGAAGATTTTGAAATTGCAAAAATAAATTTTGAAAACTTTTTAAAATTTAATAATGAACCGGAATTATTTTATGAGACTCAATTGTTTTTATCTAAAATTTATCTTTCTCAGAATAAATTTAATAAAGCTTTAGAATATGCTAAAAAATCAGAAAAGTTCTATTCAAATTATTGGGAAGTTAAATTTATTTATGCCAAGATTTATTTAAGCACCAAAATGATAAACCATGCAATTAAAAATATTGAAACTTGTATAAAAATGAATACCGCAAATTATAAGGTATATAAATTAGCTGGCGAAATTTATTATAAAGCTGAAGATTTTATAAAATCAGAAGAATTTTTTATAAAAAGTATTAATCTAAATGATAACAATAGCACGGAGCTTTACATTAAACTTGCGGACATTTGCATAAAAAACAAAAAAAATTATGAAGCTGTTAATTATTATGATTTGACATTAAAAATAAATTCGAAACATAAAGTAGCTTTAAAAGGTAAAAAAAAAGCTTTATCATTAATGAAAAATCAGAATGCTTATAATGAATAAAACTAAAATTCTAATTTTCTTTATAGTACTTGTTTTTTATTCAATATCTTATTCACAGATTGTTCAAAATTTAATTGATATTAGATTTAATACGGCTGTAAAATTATTTGAAAAAGGTAATTACTCAACTGCATTAGAAACTTTTGAATGGATAATTGATAATAATGAATTAAACTCTAAAACCACTGTATCATATTTATTTAAAGCAAAATCAGAATTAAGATTAAACAAATTTAAGAATGCTAACATTACACTAAATAAATTATTACAGTACTATCCCGACAGTAAATATCGGAACGAAGCATTGCTTACTCTTTCAAAGTTATACTATAAAATGAAAGACTACTTTGGGGAGATGAGTAAAATTGTACAACTCATTAGTGAAACAACTTTACCCTATTATGTTCATTATGCTAAATCAACCGGAAAAAAAATAGCATTAAATTATCTTTCATCTTTAGATTTAATAAGAATTTATGGTAAATATAAAAGTGAAATTATAACACCCTATATTCTATACCTACTTGGACAGATTTATTTTAAGGAAGGGGATATACAGAGTTCAAAAAACTCATTTAAAGAGATATTAAATCTTTATCCAAAATCTGCTGAGTACAATGATGCTTTAAATCTTTATAAACACGGTGGATTTGAAAGAAGATTAACTTCTACCGAAACAATAATAGGTGTTATACTACCATTTGGAAAGAACGAAGACAAGCATTCTCCAGTTAATGAGATCTTGGAAGGAATACGTTTTGCAGTTGATGAGTTTAATAAAACTCATGATGAAAAAATAGGTTTATTAGTTAGAAATTCAGAAAGAAACCGCGAAAAAATTTTTGAAATTAGAGATGAGTTGGAAGATATACCTGCATTAAAAGCTGTTATAGGTCCTCTTTTTAGCGATGAAGTAAAATATGCTAATGAAGCATTTTATAGGACTGATATTCCACTTATTTCTCCTACTGCTACGGAAAACGGTTTGTCTTTACAAAATGTAAATTTTTTTCAAGCTAATCCATCTTTTGAAACACGCGGAAGAGTAATGGCAAATTATGCATTTCATATTGACACTATAAGAAGAGCAGCAATTTTAAAAGCAAGTGACACTTATTCTGCAAAATTAGCGCAAGCATTTGCTGAAGAGTTTACAAGATTGGGGGGAGAGATATGGGTTAATTCAGATTATCAAAGCGGTAAATATAATTTTAAAGAAAGTGTTGATAAAATAAATCAATTTAGAGATACGCTACAATGTATTTATATTCCTGTTTCCAGCAGTAACGATGCTGCTTACGTGCTTTCTTATTTAGTTATTGACAGTTTACAAGTGGATAGTTTGAATATAAAAATTTATGGGAACCAAGATTGGTTTTCATCAAAATTATTAAAACCATCGGCTACAATTGGCAGTAATCTTATTTTTACATCTGATTATTTTATTCCTTTCAGAAATAGAAATTATAAACATTTTAACAGAAAATATTTTGAACAAAATAAATATGACTCAAATAGAAATGTTCTCTATGGTTACGATGTTACAAAGTTCTTACTTTCAATATTAAATGTAAACGGAGATAATGTTTATTCAGTTGCACAAGCTTTAAAAACAAGCAAAGAAATAAATGGAATTCATAATAATTTTTTATTTGACAATAACAGAATAAATAAGATTCTAAATATTGTTAAATATAGAAATGGTATTTTTAGACTAATTAAAAGATATAAAATAAACGATTAATAATAAGGTGTGTTATTCTAACCGTAAAAGAATTACCTATTGATGATAGGCCAAGAGAAAAATTAAAATTAAGAGGAGAACAAAGCCTTACCGATGCAGAACTAATTGCTATTCTTTTAAGAACGGGCACAAAGGGCAAATCAGTAATTACTCTTGCACAAGAATTAATTTCCACTTATGGAAACTTAGCTAAGTTATCTACAAAATCTTTTTCAACATTTATGAAAATATCGGGTATAGGAAAAGATAAAACTGCAACCTTATTAGCAGCATTTGAATTGAGCAGGAGAATTCAATCACAAAAAAAATGGTTTTCAGATAAGAAAATTACTTCTCCAAGAGAAGTAGCAGAAATATTTATTCCCCTTTTAAAAGATGAATTAAAGGAAAAATTTTTAATTATAAATTTGAATTCTGCAAATAAAATTATAAATTATAACATAATATCAATTGGTAATTTAAATTCAAGTATAGTGCACCCTAGGGAAGTATTTAAATCTGCAATTGAGAATAGTGCAGCAAGTATTATATTGATGCATAATCATCCTAGCGGAAATTGTACACCTAGTGAGGAGGATAAAAAATTGACTAAAAAATTAGTCGAATCAGGTAAACTTTTGGATATACCTGTTTTTGACCATATTATTATTGCAGGAAATTCTTACACAAGCTTTTTAGAAAAAAAAATAATTTAGTATGTTTACCATACAAAAAATTGCTAATTCACTATTTTTATTATATATTTTAATTCTTTAATAAATTTAAATACCTTAAAGGAGACTCAAATGGATATAGGCAAAAACATTAAAAATGTAGCATTAGTGTTAGTATTTGCCGTTACTACAAGTGCTTTTGTAGGTTGCGGTGGAGTAAGCGATGCACAAATGCTAGATTTAAACAACCTGAAAGCGGAAGTTAACTCACTGAAGGCTGAATCGGAAACACTTAAACAGGAAAGAGAGGATTTGCAGAAATCTATAGCAGAAAAAAATGCAAAACTTGAAGAATGTAAAAGAGTGACTGAAGAGACAAAAGCCAATCTAAATAAAATGAAGAATCAATAATGGTTTATAAAAAAGAAATTGGAGTAAATTTTATGAAATTAAATAAATCAGTTTTAAGTATCTTCGCTCTTCTTTTATTCTTTTCAGCCAATATATTGGCACAAGGAGTAGAGATGACCGTAGAAGGATGGGAAGCTAAAATGAAAAGTTTGAAAGCCCAAAAGATATCACTTACAAGTGAAATTGCTTCCTTAAAAACAGACGTTAACAATTTAAGAAACACTAAAGTTGAAAGCTATGAAGACTGCATGAATAAATTATACACAATACTTGGCGTAACTGCTGCGGATGTTGATAATTTTAGAGTTGCAGTTAATCAACTTGATGGTAGAATTGCAGGACAAGATGGTCCAAAAATTGACAGCCAAAAAGATTTAGATTTATTAAAGCTAAATAAAATTAGTGCTTTACCAGAGTTTTACGAGAGAGATAATAGCACTCTTCAAAGAGATCTAGATGCATGGATAGAAGAACCTACTGAAATTGATTATACAGTAGTTAGAGGAGATAATCTTTGGAATATTGCAAAGAAATCTCAGCATTACGGCAACGGGTTTGCTTGGACAATGATTTATAAAGCAAATCGTGATAAAATTAAAGACCCTGATTTAATTTATCCTAAACAGGTATTTAAAATTCCAAAGCTTACAGAAGAAGAAAAAGCTAAATACGATAAAATAAGAAGGAACTACAAACCAGCTCCTGTTCAGTAAGTTTGTTTTTAAATATTAATATATATTACTTAAAACCCTTATCATTTTTTAAATGATGAGGGTTTTTTTATTTAAATAAAAAATAAAACAATGACTGCAGAACAAAAAGAAATAAAATTAAATAGTGCTAATATGTTAGAAATTTTAGGTGTCAATGATGGCAACTTAAAACAAATTGAAGGAAAATTCAGTGCATCAATTACAGTTAGAGGAGATACGGTTTATGTTAACGGAGTAAAAGAAGAGATTGATGTAATTGAAAAAATTTTAAAAGAAATGATTTATGTACTTAAAACAAACGGTAAACTTGAATCATCCGATGTGAATATGATTATATCTCTTACTAAAGAAGGTAAAGAAATAATTAACCATAAAGATTCCGAATCGATAATTCTGTACACAAGAAACGATATTATAAAAGCTAAAACTTCAGGACAATTACAATACATACAAATAGCTAAAAAAAATGATATCTGTTTTGCTATAGGCCCTGCCGGTACAGGCAAGACATATCTAGCAGTAGCTTTAGCTGTTGCAGAACTAAAAAAAGGAACAGTTAAAAAAATAATTCTTGCTCGTCCAGCAGTTGAAGCCGGTGAAAGTTTAGGATTTTTACCCGGTGATTTTCAAGAAAAAATTGATCCTTACCTCCGTCCTTTGTACGATGCCTTAGATGACATGCTTCCTTTAGATAAGCTAAAAAGTTATATCGAAAAAACTATTATTGAAATAGTACCACTTGCCTATATGAGGGGCAGAACATTAAATAATGCTTTCGTTATTCTTGATGAAGCACAGAACGCTACAGATATTCAAATGAAAATGTTTTTAACAAGGCTCGGTGCTAATTCAAAGGCAATAATTACAGGTGATATAACCCAGATTGATCTTCCTAATAAAAGTTTAAGCGGGCTTGTTCAGGCAAAAGAATTATTGAGTCACATTGACGGAATAGGTTTTGCTTATCTTGACAGAAGTGATATTGTGAGGCACAAATTGGTTAAAGATATTATTGATGCTTATGAAAAATTTAATAAAACAAATGGAAAGAACTAACTATTCAAAGTACTTTTTTACTTTTGTTCCAATAAAAATCCATTTCTTCTAAATTTGACTCACCAATTTTCTTCCCTTTTTCTTTTATACTCTTTTCAACATAGCTAAATCTTTTCACAAATTTATTATTGGTTTTTCTTAAGGCATTCTCTGGGTTTACACCTATAAATCTTGCATAGTTTACAATTGAAAATATTACATCTCCAATCTCTTCTTCTATTTCTACAATAGATTTATTATTCTCAGCTTCGTGCATTTCGTTTATTTCTTCCTCTACTTTTTTCCAAACATCTTCTTTTCGTTTCCAGTCAAAACCAACTTTTGCAGCTTTCTCCTGCATCCTGTGTGCTTTCTGTAAAGAAGGTAAATTATCGGGAATACCTTCCAGCACGGATTCTCTTCCTTCATCTAATTTTATCATTTCCCAATTACGTTTTACATCGTCAGAGTTATTTACTTTTACATTGCCAAAAACGTGTGGATGTCTGTTTATAAGTTTTTCTTTTATTGAATCAATCACTTCCACTAATTTGAATTTATTATCTTCTTCCGCAATTATTGAGTGAAAAACAATATGCAATAACAAATCGCCTAATTCCTTTTTTAATTCTTCATAATCCTTTTTATCAATAGCATCAACAACTTCGTAGGCTTCTTCAATTGTGGCAGATTTTATTGAATCATTTGTTTGCTCTCTGTCCCAAGGACATTCTTTCCTAAGTTTTTTAACTAGATTAACTAATTCTTCAAATTTACTTTTCAGCATATTATTAAATTCCTAAATTGTACCGAGATAAAATATTATTTTAATAATCTAAAATAATAAATATATATTTGGTGAAAACAGGAGAAGTTATGATTGAAGATAAAATAAAAGAACTTGGATTTGAATTACCTGAACCCGCTAAGCCAATGGCCGCATATTTACCGTCGGTGCAAACCGGCAATCTTATTTTTACGGCAGGACAAATACCAATTGTAAATGGAGAATTAAAATATAAAGGGAAAGTAGGATTTATTTTAACTCTTGAAGAAGCACAAAAGGCAGCACAAATTTGTGTGTTAAATTGTTTGGGTGTCATCAAAAATATTATAGGTTCGTTAGAGAATATTGAACAGATTGTAAAATTAACAGTATTTGTAAACAGCGCTGATAATTTTACCTTACAGCATCTTGTTGCAAACGGTGCCTCAGAATTACTTGGAGAAATATTTGGTGATAGAGGAAAACACGCAAGAAGTGCAGTAGGCGTTAATGAATTACCTGGGGATTCTGCAGTAGAAATAGAAATGATTTGCAGAGTAAAAGATTAGTTAATATTGAAAAGCGAATTTTTTAATTCTCTGACTAAATTTAATGTTTTCTGATAGGGTGATTTTTCTTTAAATAATGATTTGATTATAGCACTGCCTACAATAATACCATCGCAAAAAGGTAAAACTTTTTTTGCATCGTTCGGACTTGAGATACCAAAACCAACTAAAGTTTTATTTTTTGTTATTGTGTTTTTTATAGTTTCCAAGTAATTTTCATTTATTTCTTTATCAGAATTTATCCCTGTTATTCCGTTGATGCTTACACAATAAACAAAACCCGAAGATTCTCCATCAATCATTTTTATTCTGTTCACAGGTGTTGTAGGAGCAACAAGAGAAATAATATCCAAATTATTGAAATGATTTTTATAAAAAACTTTCTGTTCGTTAACCGGGATGTCCGGAATAATTAAACCGTTAACCCCGGATTTAAATGAATCTTTTGCAAATCTTTCTATTCCATAAGCCAATATTGGGTTTGCATAGCCCATAAGGATAATTGGTTTTGTAGAAAATTTTCTTATTTCTTGTACATAATCAAAAGTTAAAGAAATATTTATTCCTTTCTTTAATGCAAGTTGGGAAGATTTTTGAATTACACTTCCATCAGCAATAGGGTCACTGAAAGGGATTCCTATTTCTAGTATATCCGCGCCGGCATTAAAGATATTTAAAGCCAATTCCGTAAAATTTATTTTATTAGGAAATCCGCTTGTTAAAAAAACAGAAAGGACTTTATCTCCTTTATCGTTTATAGCTTTTATTTTATTTTTTATTATTGACATTTTATACGAATAGATTTTTATAAGTTTCCATATCTTTATCACCCCTGCCGCTTAAGTTGACGATTATGATTTCATCATTTTTTGTCTTCGGCATTATATATTTGAGATAAGCAATTGCGTGCGCGCTTTCAAGTGCAGGTATAATACCTTCAGCTTTTGAAAGCATTTTTGCTGCCTTAAGTGCTTCTTCATCCGTAACAGAAAAGTATGAAACTATTTTTTCATCTTTTAAATAACTATGCTCTGGTCCAACACCCGGATAATCAAGACCGGCAGATATAGAATAAACTTCTTCGACTTGTCCGAATTCATTTTGCAAAAGGTAGGAACGCATCCCGTGAAAAATACCGTCTTTACCCAGAGTAAGGGTCGCACAATTTTCTTTAAATTCTAGCCCCTTGCCTGCAGCTTCAACACCGATAAGTTCAACATCATCTTCAATAAAAGGATAAAAAATACCAATGGCGTTACTTCCTCCACCAACGCAGGCAATAATTTTATCGGGATTTTTACCCTCTAATTTATTTATCTGCTCTTTAGTTTCTTTCCCAATAATTGATTGAAAATCTCGTACCATCATCGGGTAAGGATGGGGGCCAACAACAGAACCGATTATATAATGAGTGTTTTCAATATTACTTACCCAATCTCTTATTGCTTCGTTGGCAGCATCTTTTAATGTTTTTGTCCCTGATGTAACTTCAATTATTTCTGCACCCAACATTTTCATTCTTAATACATTAGGCATTTGTCTTTTAATGTCTTCTTCTCCCATAAATATTGAACAGCGCAAACTGAATTTAGCACAAACAGTTGCTACTGCAACACCGTGCTGACCGGCACCGGTCTCAGCAATTATTCTGTCTTTACCCATTCCCTTTGCTACAAGTATTTGTCCGATTGCATTATTGATTTTATGAGCACCGGTGTGACAAAGATCTTCTCTTTTTAAGTATATTTTTCCGCCATTGTAATGTTTAGTTAAATTTGAAGCAAATGTAAGCGGTGTTGGTCTTCCTGAATATTCTGTGTTTAATTTTTCAAGTTCTTCTAAAAACGAAATATCGGTTTTAAGTTTATTGTAGTATTCTTCTAATTCCATTAACGGTGTTATTAAAGTTTCGGGGACAAACTTACCGCCGTATTTACCAAAGTGTCCTTTAACATCAGGGAGATTATAATTATTTAACACATTCATTACAATTCTTAATTTTTAATTATAGGGGTTAATTCTTTTATTTTAGTATATAATTTTTTAAACCTTTCAAGTGTTAAAGATTGAGCACCGTCTGAAAGTGCTTTATCAGGATGATTATGAACTTCCACAATAAGCCCGTCAGCACCACAGGCAATTGCTGCTAAGCTCATAGGTGCAACCTTATCCCAATAACCTGTTCCGTGCGAAGGGTCAACAATTATTGGAAGATGAGACAATTTTTTTATTACCGGTACGGAATTTAAATCCAGCGTGTTGCGGGTTGATGTTTCAAAAGTTCTGATTCCCCTTTCGCAAAGTATTACATTATAATTACCCTGTGCTAAAATGTATTCCGCACTCATAAGTAAATCTTCAACTGTAGCTGCCATTCCTCTTTTAAGTAAAATTGGTTTGTTAATTTTCCCAACTTCCTCCAACAATGAATAATTTTGCATGTTCCTTGCACCTATTTGTAAAACATCTGCAACTTCAGAAATAATTGGGATTGTATGTGTATCTTTTACTTCTGTAACAATAGACATTCCAAACTCTTTTTTAACTTCATCCAAATACTGCAATCCTTTTTCTTTTAATCCTTGAAAAGAATAAGGACTCGTTCTGGGTTTATATGCACCTGCTCTAAATAAATTAATACCCATTTCCTTTAATCTTCCTGCAATATCAAATATTTGATCTTTGCTTTCAACGGAACATGGCCCTGCAATTATTGATATGTTATTACCTCCTATTTTGCTGTCACCAATCTTTATCACTGAATCTTCTTCTTTCATTTCTCGGCTTACAAGCTTGTATTTTTTAGTTACTCTTATTACTTCTTCAACGGACTTCATTTTTCTAATTTCCTCTTCGTGTATTAAATTTGTGGGACCAGTTATTCCAATTGCAAGTTTTCTCTCTCCTGGAATTTCGTGGGGTGTACAATCATATTCTATAATTTTATTTTTGATATTATCAATATCATTTCTTTGAGTATTTAAGTTCATAATTATCAGCATTTTTCGCTCCTAAGTGATTTCAAAAGTGAGAAAAAATAGCTCACCTTATTTTTGTCTTTTTTACCCGGACATTCTTCCAATGAAGAAGAAATATCAATAGCTTTGGGATTTATATTATTAATTACAAATTTAATATTGTTTGCAGATATTCCGCCCGATAGTATAATATCATTTTTAATCTTATCCGGTATTTTCATCCAATCAAAACTTTTTCCTGTTCCACCATAATAATTTGATGAAAAAGAATCGAATAAAAATCTACAATTATTGTATTCACTTAATATCAAGAAATTAAATGTATCAGTAATTCTAAAACTTTTAATCACAGGTAACAATATTTTATTAACAATTTCCGGTGATTCTTCCCCGTGTAATTGTACGGTGTTTAACTTAATATTTGCTGCCATTTCATTAATCAATTCGGGTGTTTCATTTACAAACACTCCAACTTTCATAGTAAAAGGTGAAAGCTCACGAATGATTTTAACTGCTTTATCAGGCTCAACATATCTTTTGCTTTTTTTGTAAAATATAAAACCCAAAGCGTTCGCGCCGTATGCTTCACACATAAGCGCATCTTCCAGATTTGTTATTCCGCAAACTTTAACTTTCAATTTGGCACCATTTCATTAAATCCATTAAACTTTTATTTAAGTTATTGGAAGACATTAAAAAATCACCGACTAAAACAGCATTTACATTTGTTCTTTTTATAATTGATAAATCTTCATTTTTTCTAATCCCGCTTTCAGATACTATTAATACATCTTCAGGTAACAATTGCGAGATAGCAACAGTTGTATTTAAGTCCACAGAAAAATCCGTGAGGTTTCGATTATTTATTCCGACAAGACTGCTTAAACTAAAATCAATTTTATTGATTTGATTTTCTGAGTGTAATTCTAACAAAACCTCTAAATCAATTTCATTTGCTGAACAAATTAATTCATTGATTTGAGCTTTTGAGAGAGCTTCACAAATAAGAAGAATTACATCCGCACCAAATGCCTTTGATTGATAAACCTGAAAAACATCGGTTATAAAATCTTTTCTAAGAAGAGGAAGTTTTTTAAATTTTGCAATCTCTTTTAACATATTTATATTACCGCCGAAAAACACTTCATCTGTTAAAATAGAAACACAGGCAATCTTTGAGTTGAAATATGTTTCAATTATATTTTTATAATCGAATTTTTTATTAATTACTCCTTTAGATGGACTTTTCTTTTTTAACTCAGCTATTATTGAGATATCTTTTGTGTTCTTTATATTATCAATTAAATTTAAGTTTTCAGAGTTAAATAATTCCATTGATTCAAATGAATTGAGAGAAAAATTATTCTTTAAGATTCTAATTTCTTCTTTTTTTTGATCGAGTATTTTATTTAATATGCTCATTTTTATCTATTTGTACTACAGAATTTTATTAATTCATCTAATTTATTTTTTGCAGAGCCAGTAGTTACCGATTTTTCAGCTGCTTCCTTGCACTGAGTAATATTATCAGAATATTTTGCACAATATAAAGCTAAAGCAGCATTAGCAGTTACAGTAGTAAAACAGCCGTTTGTGCTAGTACCGTTAAAAATATCTTTAATAATATTTGCGTTTGTCTCTGCTGTATCACCTTTTAATTCGCTTATATCTACATTATCATAACCAAAAGTTTCATTAGTAATCTGATAATTTTTAATTGTTGAATTTCTGTTGTATTCAAAAATTTCGGTCGTTCCATTAAGTAAAATTTCATCATATTTATTATCGCAGCAGAGAAAACATACTCTTTCAAAATTCAAATGGATAGATGCTTGCGCCATTAATTTTGCTGCATCGTTGCTGAACGTACCAATCATTTGCTTAATTACTCCAGCGGGATTTGTCAAAGGTCCCAGCATATTAAATATTGTTCTAATTGCCAATTCTTTTCTTACCTGTGCGGCGTTCTTCATTGCTGGATGATATTGCGGTGCAAACAAAAATGTTATACCAATTTCATCTAAAGCTTTTTCAGAAATCTCTTTGGGTAAAGTTATATTTACTCCAAGTTCTTTTAGAACATCAGCACTTCCACTTTTACTTGAAATTGATCTGTTACCATGCTTTGCCACTTTTATTCCTGTACCTGCAACAACAAATGCTACAGCTGTGGAAATATTAAATGTACCGGAATTATCACCACCGGTACCACAAACATCAATTGCATCATTCCCATTTAAATTAAATTCTAAGCATCTTTCTTTCATGACTTTTGCAAATCCTGCTAACTCTTCAGAAGTAACTCCTTTTAATCTCATAGAAGTTAGTATGCCTGCTAATAATGAATTGTTAACATTTCCGAGCATTATTTCTTCCATCAAATCAGATGATTGACTCAGTGTTAGGTCTTCTTTATCAAGTAATTTTTCAAAAATCTGATTTATCATAACTCCAACCAATTTTTTATTATTTTATTTCCTTCGGTTTTCAATATTGATTCCGGATGGAATTGGATGCCTTCTATTGGCAAAAATTTATGTCGCAATCCCATAATTGTACCGTCTTCTGTTTCGGAGGATATTTCCAGTTCTGCAGGAAGAGATTTTTTTTCAATAATAAGTGAATGATATCGCGTTGCTTCAAAATTCGGGGAGACATCTTTAAATATTGTTTTGTTATCGTGTTTAATTTTTGAAGTTTTACCGTGCATTATGTTTTTAGCTTTAATGATTTTTCCACCAAATGAATAACCGATTGCTTGGTGACCAAGGCATACTCCAAGTATTGGAATTTTATCGGAAAATCTTTTTATAGTAGAGAGCGTAACTTTAGAGTTTTCAGGTCTTCCGGGTCCGGGAGAAATTAATATTTTATCGGGAGATATTTTTTGAATTTCATCAGTTGTTATTTCATCATTTCTTTTTACAATTAGTTCGCAATTATAAATTCCCAGTATTTGAACTAGGTTGTATGTAAATGAATCATAATTGTCAATTACTAATACTTTCATCAATTACCTCTGCAAATATTAATGCTTTTTTTAATACAGCTGATTTATTATAAATTTCTTTCAATTCCAGTTCTGGCTTACTATCGTAAACAATACCTGCACCTGCCTGCCAAAAAATTTTGTTTTTTACTGAATAAAGTGTTCTTATGGCAATACACATATCAAGGTTTCCTGAAAAATCTAGATAACCAATTGCGCCGGCATAAACACCTCTTGGTATATTCTCATAATTATTTATTAGTTCAATTGCTTTTAGTTTTGGAGCGCCAGTAACTGTTCCTGCAGGGAAACAGGATTTTAAAGCATCAACTGATGATTTATTATTTAAAAGTTGTCCTTCCACTTTTGAAACAATATGCATTACGTGAGAATATCTTTGAATTATTTTATCTTGAACAACATTTACAGAATTGAACTGACATACTTTTCCAAGATCGTTACGCCCCAAATCGACCAGCATAGTGTGTTCTGCAAGTTCTTTTGGGTCGTTTAATAATTCATTTTCCAATTCTGAATCTCTGTATTCATTGTCTCCTCTTTTTCTTGTTCCTGCAATTGGTAAAACTTGGGCTTTACCGTCTATTACTTTGACCAAGTCTTCCGGCGAAGTTCCGGTTATTGTAAAATTATTTTCAAATTCTAAATAATACATATACGGTGAAGGGTTGATGATTCTTAATGCACGGTAAACATTAAAAGGGTCTCCATTGAAAGATGCAGAGAATCTTTCCGATATAACAATTTGATAAACATCCCCGTCTTCAATTCTTTCTTTGCTTTTATTAACCCTTGAATAAAACTCTGAGGCGTCTATCTTATCTTTATCGAAATTAACAACGGAAAAATCAGACTTATAATTAATTTGTTTCTTTAATAAGTCTTTAATTTTTTTAATTTTTTTCTTAGCATTTTGATATTCTAATTTATAATCCGAATTTTTGTCTATCAGTACGTTTGAAATTAAAATTAATTGATGTTTTAAATGATCGAATGCAACAACAGTTTGATACAAACCGAATATAGAATCATATTCAGTTTCGGTAATAGGTGAAAGTTTTATAGAATTTTCTATCAGAGAAATATTTTCATATCCTAAATATCCAACATAACCCCCGGTAAAAACGGGCAGTTCTTTTAATGTTGGTTGTTTGTGTTTCTTTGCAATTTCTTCCAATAAATCAAAAATATTTCCTTTAATGGTTTCTAAATTGTCACCTGTTTTAATTGAAATTGTATTACCTTTGTTTGAAATAGTTGTTACGGGATTAACCCCGATAAAAGAATATCTTGCTATGCTGTTTTCACCTTCTACAGATTCAAGTAAAAAACTTAGTTGACCGATTTGCCTAAGTTTTATATAAGCAAGAACCGGTGTTAGCAAATCCGCAGTGATAATCTCATAAACGGGTATCAAATTATAAGATTTTGTTAATTTTTTAAATTGTTCAAAATTCATTTTATTACCATTAAACAAAAAACCCCTTACAGTAAACTGCAAGGGGTTAATATTAAAAGTTGTTTTTTACAGGTTACTGAGTCATATTATAATTATTTACAAACCACCACCAAGATTCTTGGTTAAATGAAAAATAATTGTAATATGTCCCAGTATTTACTTTCATAATCTTAACCGTAAATGTAAGAGCATTTTTTTTTATAATCAATACAATAAATAAAAAATTAATAAATAGTAAATAATTTAATTTAAAAATCGATACATAAAAGAATAGGGAACCTATTGATATCTTGAATGTATATAAACATTATAGCTATATTTGAAGTGAAGATAGATGAGAAAATGATGATACATAATATGAAGAAAACAATAATTCTGCTGATAATACTAATTTCACTTCCTGTATTTTCACAATTTAAAAATCAGAATAAAATCAAAGAGTCGGTAAGTGATGGAATAGTAAACAAACAATATGACGGAGGTTTATTCGGTATATTTAATTCCAAAAAATTTCAGATGAGTCACATATACAATTTATCTTTTTCTGCTTCCGGCGCTATTCAACTAGCTGTAGTCTCT
>JADFGB010000122.1:0-3535 GCA_022567875.1 Bacteroidota bacterium
TTTAATGTTTAGAATAACTTTTGTTTGTAGTTTACAAGGCTTTATAATTGTTCAAAAATTTGATAAATTTAAAGTCGTTCTTTTTAAAAAATGTTACATTACATTTTTAGTTGTGATAAATTAAAATTAAAGAGACAAAGATAAAATAATTAATAATAGAAACACATTGCAAGGTTTCATAAATGAATTTTGGGATTATTGCCGCAGGCGAAGGTTCAAGGTTAAAAAAAGAAAATGCAGGGATAAGTAAACCCTTATTAAAGGTAAACGGAATACCTTTAATAGAAAGACTTTTTACTATTGCCGAAAATAACGGTGCTGAATCTATCAATTGTATTGTTAACGAAGAATCTGAGGATGTTCACGAATATATTAAAAACCGTAATTTTAAGGTGCCGTTTAATTTTATAATAAAATCAACCCCAAGTTCCTTACACAGTTTTTTTGCATTAGCACCTTTACTTAAAGGAAAACCGTTTTGTGTTACAACAGTTGATTCAATTTTTAATGAAGATGAATTTAAAATGTTTTTGAACAATTCTAAAAATATAAATAATTTTGATGGAGTATTAGCTGTTACAGATTTTATAGATGATGAAAAACCCCTTTGTGTTGAAGTTAATTATAATATGAAAATAATAAGTTTTCACGATGAAGCCGCAAACCATAAATACGCAACGGGCGGTATTTATTATTTTAAATCGGATATCTTTCCAATGATGGAAAAAGTTTTAAATAACAATGTAATGAGACTAAGAAACTTTTTAAAACAGTTATTGATAAAAGGCTACCAACTAAAAGCATATCCTTTTTCAAAAATGATTGATGTAGACCATTTAAAAGATTTGGCTGCAGCAGAAGAATTTTTAAATAGTTTAACAGTTGCAGGAAATTAAATGGCATCAACTATAACAAACTTTAAGAAAAAAATATATACTTTGCAAGAATATACATTTATGTTAAGAGAACTATTCCTGTCTCTTAAATATGTTAACAAATGCAAAAGAGATGCAATTAATGAAATGTATCTAGTAGGTTCGCAGGCATTTTTACTTGTTCTATTAGGGGGCGCATTTATGGGTATAATTTTAGCTCTTGAAACAGGTCATCAGTTGGACCTTTTCGGCGCAAAAAATTTAGTTGGTAGAACAGTTTCTCTCGGTATGGTTAGAGAACTTGGTCCTATAATTACCGGCCTTCTCTTGGCAGCAAGAACGGGAGCTAAAAATGCATCTGAGATAGGGGCAATGCAAATTAGCGAACAGATAGATGCTTTAAGAGCTTTTGGAACAAATCCTGTTCTTAAACTTGTTATGCCCAGAACCATAGCTGCTATGGTCATGTTTCTTCCTCTTACAGCTGTTGCTGATATAAGTGGAATATTAAGCGGAATGGTTGTTTCCAAACTTTCTCTTCATATTGATACATCTTTTTTCTGGCATTCGGCTATTTCTGCATTGTTGATGAAAGATATATTTGTTGGTTTTGCAAAGCCGATTTTGTTTGCATTTTTTATTGCAACTATTAGTTGCTTCTATGGTTTTCAGACAAGAGGCGGTACTTCTGCATTGGGCAAAAACACTATCAATGCTGTTGTTGTTACTTCTCTTATTGTTTTAGTTTTAGATTTGATTTTTACAAAAGTCGTTTGGGAATTATTATAACAAAATGATACGTTTAGAAAATGTTAGCCTTGCTTTTGAAGACAAAGTTATACTTGACAACATATCATTATCGATTAAGAAGGGAGAAATTGCAGTTATTTTAGGACCAAGCGGTGCGGGTAAAAGTTCTATTATAAAAATAATGGTTGGTTTATGGCAACCTGATTCAGGACGAGTTTTTATAGGTAATAAAGATATTTCCAAACTAAGTGAATCAGAAATGTTACCCCTACGAAGGAAAATGGGTATCGTGTTTCAGGGCAATGCCTTGTTCGATTCACTTACTGTTGAGGAAAACGTATCTTATTTTTTAAAAGAACACGGCAGCTTAAAAAGCTCAGAAATAAATGCAAAGGTTTCAGAAATTTTATCGTTTATTAATCTTGAGGGTACTGAAAAAATATGTATAGATCAGCTTAGCGGAGGCATGAAAAAAAGAGTAGCTATTGCAAGAGCGTTATCTTTTGATCCTGAAATAATATTTTATGATGAACCAACAACAGGGTTAGATCCGATAAATGCAAAATCTATCTTAGATTTAATTAAAAGAGTAAGCGAGAGAGGGGCAACATCTATTGCAGTTACACACATTTTAAATGACGCAGTATCAATTGGAGATACACTATCTGTTATAAACGATGGGACAGTTGTTCAAACAGGAACAGTACAAGATATGCTGGCTTCAGAAAATAAATTTGTAAAAGATTTCTTCTATGTAGTTTATCAAGATGCAGCTTTATTAAAAAATAAAAAATTTTATAAATAATATATGGGTAGTGGTGTTGACCGCGACCTATCTCTAACGGGATGAGTATTATTTTTGATGAGAATACAAACGTTTTAGTTCAAGGTATGACCGGTAAAGAGGGCCAACGTTCAACTGAGTCAATGCTAGAATCTGGCGTGAAAGTTTCAGCTGGAGTGACTCCGGGTAAAGGTGGTCAAAAAGTTTTAGATAAACCGATTTTTAATACAGTGGCCGAAGCACTTGAGCATTATAGTTCAATTAATTTAAGTGTGTTGTATGTGCCGCCGTTGGCAGTTTTGGCTGCGGCCATGGAAGCCATGGATGCTGGTATAAAAACGTTAATTATTATTGCCGAGAATGTTCCGGTAAAAGATTCAGCTTTAATTCTTGAGCATGCACGCAATAATGATTGTAGAATTATTGGGCCATCTTCAATTGGAGTTTTAAATACTAAGTTGGGTAAACTTGGTTCAATTGGCAAACCCCAGGAAAGCAAAATATTTTCTCCAGGTAAGGTTGGTATAATTTCTAAAAGTGGTGGCATGTGCGCCGAAACCGCATCAATTTTAACCCAAAAAGGCATTGGCCAAAGCAGCATCGTTGGCATTGGCGGAGACGTAATAGTTGGTACAAATTTTGTAGACGTACTCAAAATGTTTGAGCAAGATGAAGAAACCAAGGCGGTAGTAATTTTTGGTGAAGTTGGCGGGTTCTACGAACATCAAATTGCAGATATGGTAAAATCAAAAAAGTTTACAAAGCCAGTTATTGCCTATATTTCTGGCCAGTTTGTTGAAAAGTTGGGCCGGAGTTTAGCCTTGGGACATGCTGGTGCTATCATTGAAGGTGATTTGACAACCGCTAGAGCCAAGAAAAAGGCTTTAAAAGAGGCTGGCGTTCTAGTGGCTGATTATCATTATCAAATACCAGAGCTTGTTCAGCAAGTACTTAAATAATTAAATAATTTAGCTTGCAGAAAATAGAGATTGACTACATCCTACTTCCTACATCCTACTTCCTAAACTTATGGAATTTAAAACATCAATATCAAAAATGACCGACGATGACCATATCATTCGAGGTGAAAAATTATCAGACTTGATTGCCACTAGCAATTTTTCCG
>JADFGB010000122.1:3545-4953 GCA_022567875.1 Bacteroidota bacterium
ACACTGCGCGGAGAAAAACCAACTGAAGCGCAACCCAAAGTTTTTACCGCCATGTTGGTCAGTGTAATAGACCATGGTATGGGCACTGCTTCAGCTATGACTGCACGTTTTGCCGCTTCTGGCGGCAATACGGTTAATTCTTCAATTGCGGCTGGTGTGTTAGCTCTTGGTGATTACCACGGTGGCGCCATTGAAAAAGCTATGGAGCAACTGATCAAAGTCAGAAATGCTGGGAAATTTGTAAAAGACGCACTAGCAAATAAACAGACAATCTACGGATTTGGGCATAAAATTTATAAAGACTCCGACCCACGAGTAGCTTCAGTGTTGGAGGTGTGTGAAAAAGCCGGCTTTAAATCAAAAAATATAGAGTTAGTTCAGGAAATTGAAAAAGAAATTGAAGACCAAAAAGGCAAAAAGATTGTGCTTAACATTGACGGCCTGATGGCAGCGATTTTATTAGAAATGGGATTCAACCCATTGCAAGGCAAGGGGCTGTTTGTGATTGCTCGTACACCCGGGCTTACAGCTCAAGTGGTGGAGGAGTTACAGTCAGACGATCATGTTCGTCGCATTGATGAAGATAAGATAAGTATAGTTAAAACGAAAACAAAGAATCTGTACCCCTTTTTCATTAAGCATATTAGAAAACTAACTTTATAAAATTTAATGAGAAAATAAAAAGTTACTTATAAATATTTATTGTATAGATTATTAGTTAAAAAACTATATTTCCACACGATACATAAACACCTGCTTCATCTACTGATTTGTGAATGTTTATTGCTAATGGTAATTCACTTTTAAGTTGATCTAATGTGACATCGATAGTTGTAGTTGATTCTCCATTTAAAATGTTTGTAAGAGGATATTTTACTTCACCTACATCTAGGCAACTTCCTAAGTGTATGTGGGCAGGTTGTGAAACATCTTCAGGAAAACCATCCATATTAATAGTGACAGTAACTTGATTGTTTTCTTCTACTAATTTAGCTTTACCTGACTCGTCAGAATCGTTTTCTTCTGTAAGTTCTACTGTTATTTTATCTATTATTTTATCTTCTTTTTCCTTATCATCATCTTCCTCTTCAAACTCTATAACAGCCTCAATCCGTTCTCTTGTTAAACCAGTCTTCTCAATAATTACGTCAATAATCTTAGCTCTATCTGTTTCATCTAAAGTAAATTCAAATTCATCACCATTAAATTCAACCTCAATTTCTGCCATACCATCTTCTATTTCAACTTCTATTTCTAATTCTTCCTCATCTTTTTCTTTATCTTTAAATTTAATTACACTTTCAATTGATTAGCTGTAAGCACACTTCTTGCAACCACTGCATTCAAAATACTTTCTCTATCTGTTGCATTTAAAATGAATTTCAATTCAACTTTAACTTCTGTAACA
>JADFGB010000123.1 GCA_022567875.1 Bacteroidota bacterium
AAGAAATCTTAACAAGTGTCAAAGTAATTGAATAGTAAATAGATATGGAAGAAATTATATTCCTAAAATGATAACACAATTAATAAATATAAGTAAAGTGAAATATAAAGCAAATAATTTTTTGAGTAAGAGACTATTTTTTAGTAAATTTCGACATTCTACAAAAATAATTTAAAATATTATGGCTGCAAAAAAATATAAAATTTTATTTGTTACTTCAGAAGTTGTTCCATTTGTTAAAACAGGGGGATTAGCGGATGTTTCTGCAGCTCTTCCTCAAATGTTAGCCGAGATGGGGCACGAAGTTAGAATTGTTGTACCAAAATATGGTGCTGTAGATGATAGAAAATATAAAATTCATGAAGTTGTAAGACTAAAAGATCTGCAAGTAAAAATTGGAGATAAAGACGTTACTTTTTCATTAAAATCTTGTTTCTTACCCGGGCAAAGGGTCAGAGTGCAGATTTATTTTCTTGACAATGAAGATTACTATAAAAGTAGAAATAGTTTATATACAGACCCCGTAACAGGTAATGATTATCCCGATAATGACGAGCGATTTACTTTACTTTCAAAATCTGTATTTGAGCTTATTAGTAAACTTGGTTGGGAACCTGATTTAATTCACTGCAATGATTGGCAGACAGCACTAATACCTGCTTATCTTAAAACTATATATAAAGATGATGAATTATTTTCAAAGATTAAAACTCTGTTTACAATTCACAATTTAGCTTATCAGGGTGAGTTTAAGAAATCCTCATTTAAAACTTTTGGCTTAGATGAAAAATTAAATTCAGAATCCGGCATTTTAAAAAACGGAAAAGTTAACCTAATGAAGAGCGGCCTACTTTATGCAGATGTAATAAATACAGTTAGTAAAACTTATGCTGAAGAAATTAGGACAGACGATAAACTTGGTGCTGGACTTAAAGATATTTTAGCTAAACGTAAAAATGATCTTTACGGAATTGTTAATGGAATAGACATTAAGGTATGGAATCCGGAAAAAGATAAACATATAAAGAAAAAATATACAATTAAAAATCTAGATGCTAAAAGAATTAACAAAGAAGAGTTGGCTGAAAGATTTAACTTTGAAATTAGTGATGAAATTCCGATTATAGGTATGATTGCACGAATGTATAACTCCAAAGGGTTTGACTTAATTAAAAAAGTTTTTCCGGAAATTATGAAACTAAATATACAAATGGTTTTACTTGGAACCGGTGATCAAAAATACCATACTTTCTTTAATAAAATGAGTTCAAAATATGCTAGTAAATTTGCCTGCTATTTAGGTTTTAATGATGAGTTAGCTCATATTATTGAGAGCGGTGCCGATATGTTTTTGATGCCATCTAGATATGAACCTTGCGGTTTAAACCAAATGTATAGTTTGGTTTACGGGACAGTTCCTATTGTTAGAGAAACTGGGGGCTTGGCAGATACTGTAATAAGATACGATGAGAAGAAAGGTGTGGGTAATGGTTTTATGTTTAATAAGTATGACGAAATAGAAATGCTAAAAGAGATAAAACGAGCAGTTAAGATATATAAAGATAAAAAAGTTTGGCAGAAAATTATGAAAACCGGAATGAAATCTGATTTTAGTTGGAAATCATCTGCAAAAAAATATATCGATCTTTATAAAACTATCCTTGATGGCAATTAATGCCCCACAATGCAATTTTTCTCGATAGAGATGGAACTATAAATGTAGATCCTGGGTATCTCGGAGAACCAAATAAAGTTATTTTACTACCTGGTGCAGGGGATGGGCTTTCATTATTAAAAAAAAGATATAATTTTAAATTAATTGTAATTTCAAATCAATCTGGAATTGCAAGAGGAATTTTGACTGACGAGATGGTAAAAAACATCAACAATAAAATAAATTATTTGTTACAGAAATTTAATGTACAGATTGATGATTTTTATTATTGTCCTTATCATCCTAAGTTCAGCAGCAAAGAAGAATGCATTTGCCGTAAACCTTCACCATTTTTAATAAGAGTTGCAACAAAAGATCATAATATTGATTTAAGCAAATCATATTTTATAGGTGATATGGTAAGTGATATTGAGTGTGGAAAAAGTGCTGGATTAAAAACAATTTTAGTTGAAACTGGGAACGGAAAAAAATCATTAGATGCCTTGAAAATGCAAAATAATTTGCCCAATTTTGTTGCTCAAAATATATTTGATTCTTGTAATTTTATTAAAAATGATTTTTTGGGAGTATCTTAATTGGCTAAAAGACTATTCTTATTCTTGTTAACCGGCATTATTATTTTTCAGTTATCGTCTTGTAGTGACGCACCTTCAAATTTTGGTATTGATATCTTAAATTCAGATTTCATAGTTTTAGATACACTTAATACAACAATAGATTCCGTTGCACAAACTTCAACAACATTTATTACAGTAGTACCGCTCGGTGCTTCCCCAAACTTGCTTGTTGGAAATAAAGATAATGTAAACGCATCATTCTTAATCAAATTTTTATTTCCTTTACCGGATTCTATAAAAACTGATATTTCATCAGGGGCAGCAACTATAATGGAAGCTAAGGTTAAATTAATTAATACTTATCAATTCGGTGATAGTTCAGCTGCATTCAATTTAACAGCACATAATGTAACTTCAAATTGGTCTTCAACTGGCTTTACATCCGATAGTTTACCAAATTTAACTTTTGATTTGTCAAACGTAAGTACAGAATTAAATTTAACTGATTCAATAAATACATTTAATATTGATGTAAAACTTGTTAAAGCCTGGTTCCAATCTGTAATTGATACTACCTTGAACAATAATAAAGGTCTTTATGTAAAGTCTTCTTCTTCTGAAAGAGTGCTAGGTTTCCAGGCAAAAACTTTGTTTATAATCAATCAACCTGAATTAAAAGTAATAGTAAATAAACCTGGTGTTTATACAGATACTTTAACTTTTTTCCCCGAAGCAGATGTAAGTATTGTTAGCGGTAATTTACCAAATGTAGGTTCTGAAAATATAGCAATACAATCCGGATTTGTCGTAAATTCAAAAATTTGGTTTGATATATCTTCATTACCTAAAAATGCTATTATTAACCGTGCAAAACTTTTTCTTAAAGTCGATTCATTGAGGACTATTAAAGGGACCAATTTAATAGATGCAATATCTGTAAGTAATATTGTTGATAGTACTACTAAATTTATAGATTCAACTCTGTCTCAAGAAATTTTACTGCCTGATGGGAATAGTTATTCCGGGGTAGTAACTACATTTGTACAAACTTGGTTAAACACAGGTAAAAATGAAGGGATGCTTTTAGCACCCAGTGGAGGAATTAACGGAGTCGATTTATTTGTATTCAAAAGCAGTAATGCTCCGGTTTTTGCCGACAGACCTAGACTAGAAATAATTTACACAACAAAGAAATAGAATGAAAATTAAAAGAAATTATATTATTGCTATAATACTATTGATTCAATTCATTACAACAGCTCAGATAAGTTCAAATTATACAAGATTTGGTATAGGAGAAATAGTTTATTCTAATTCCGGAAGGAATTTAGGATTTGGAGGCTTAGGTGTTTCTATTGCAAATGGAAATTATATTAGCCTTATAAACCCTGCAAGTTTAACAAAAATAAAATTAACCAGAGTTGAATTTAGTGCTAATTTAAACGGTATATTTTTATCTGATAATTCAAACCAAGGATTTTATAACAGTGGCGGATTTGACGGCATCAGTTTAGCATTTCCTTTAAGTACAGCTAACGGAATAACTTTATCTATGGGTTTATTACCGTTTTCAAAAGTAAATTATTTAGATGTAGAAACAACCAATCCAAGTAGTGATATATCTGAAAGATTTATTACAACATATGAAGGCTCCGGTAGTCTTTCTAAATTATTTTTAGGGACTTCACTAAAATTACCATTTGATATTAGTCTTGGTGTAACAATGGATTATTATTTTGGGAGTATGACATATATTTCACGAATTGAATTTACTAATAATGTATCTATGCGTAACTCTGAATTTAAAAACAAAAGAAGGCCAGGTGGATTTGGAAGCACAATTGGAATAATTTCACCAGATATTTCCAAGATATTTTCATCTAATACTTTATCTGATTTTAGAGTAGGATTTTCAGTAAATCTCTTTTCTGAATTATCAACAGATACGTTATTCATAAGAACTTCTCTTCTCGGAATTGATACATTATCAAATGAAACAGTAAATATGCATTTACCAACTAGAATTTTTGCCGGAATGAGCTTTATTGTTAATAAAGAATATTTATTTACATTTGATTATACAGCTCAAAAATGGACTAATTATACTTTTAATGGCTTAAAATCAAGTAATTTACGGGATTCGTATCGTTACAGTATTGGCATAGAACACGATAACCAAAATAAAAGATCAGTTTTTAATAAGGAACATATGGTTTGGCGTTTAGGTGTAAGTTACGAAAAAACTCTTTATGAATTTAATGGTGAAGGTATTAATCATTTGGCATTTTATACTGGTTTATCCTTACCTTTAAGCCTTAAAAATTCATTAGATTTTGGACTTGAATATTCTATTAGAGGAACGACTAGTTCAAATTTAATAAAAGAAAAACGTATAAAATTTAGTTTTGGTTTAAGTTTAGGCGAACTTTGGTTTGTTCGTAGAAGATAGATAGATAAATTTAATAACAAATACAGGTATAACATTGAATAAAATAACAAAATATATATTTGGAATAATTATTTTATTATTTGTTTTCACTAATAATAATTTTGCATCAAAACTTAATATAGAATGTAATTATAATACTCCGGCTGACTCAGTTAATATACTTGAGCAATACAGTTTATTTTCTGAGTACTATAAAAATAAAGACTTTGATAGTGCATTACCTTACGGCTGGATAGTATTAAGTATTGATCCTCAGAAATTCAGCAAATG
>JADFGB010000124.1 GCA_022567875.1 Bacteroidota bacterium
GAACCTTTTTGTGAAACTGTATTAAAATCCACCTCGCCAACTAACCTGTAGCCTCTCTTTTTTGAAGCATCCTCTATGCGGTTAATTCCGACATCAATAATAACTACCCCATCTTTAACCATATCTGAAGTAATAAATTCTGCTTTACCTATTGCAGCAATAAGTATATCAGCTTGCTTTGTAAAATAAGAAAGATCTTCCGCAGCAGAATGACAAACGGTAACAATTGAATTTGCAAATTCTTTCTTTTGAACCATAATGTTTGCAATCGGTTTACCAACAATGTTGCTTCGTCCGACAACTACAACGTGTTTACCCTTCGTTTCTATTTTATATCTTTTTAATAATTCTTGAATACCGGAAGGTGTGCAAGAACGGAGTGCATCTTTACCGATAACCAATCTTCCAACATTTATCGGGTGAAAACCGTCAACATCTTTTTCGGGCTTTATTGATTCTATTATTTTATCTTCATCTATATGAGCAGGCAGCGGTAGTTGGACAAGTATTCCGTGAAAATTAGAGTCTTCGTTGTATTTATTAACAAGATTTAACAGTTCATCTTCGGTTGTGCTAGTAGGTAAGGTCTCAGTTTTACTCAGCATACCAATTTGTTCGCAAGCTTTACCTTTGCTTTTAACATAAATCTGAGAAGCGTGATTATCACCGACCAAAATTGCAACTAAACCGGGTACTTTTTTTCCACTCTGCTTCAGTTTGCTTATTTCTTTTTTTAGTTCTTCTTTTATTTCGACTGCTACTTTTTTACCGTCTATAATTTGCATAATATAAAATGTATCCGCAGATTTTCTACTGCGTTTATTTTTTAAACTAGTTTTTACGCAACCTGTTGGTTACGTTTATAAAGAATATTTCTCTTAAATTTTATAATCATATTCTTTTAACAAATATGATTTTAATTTTTTATTATTTATAATTTCATCGGCAAATGGATTGGAATTCTGCCAGCCTGTCTTTCCAGTCTTTCTAAAATTTTCTAATCTCCTTAGTGTAATTTCGCAAAAAATCGGATCAATATCAGAAGTAAAACATTTCCTACCCATTTTTTCACAAGCAATTAAAGTGGTGCCTGAATGCGAAAAAAAGTCAACAACAATATCATCCTTTCTGCTGCCGGCTTCAATAATTCTTTCAATTGCTTTCAATGGTTTTTGTGCATAGCAGCCGTTTACGTTTTCTTCCATTCTGTAAAATATCTGCTGAACATCAACCCATACGTTACCTGCACGAATATTTTCGGATTTACTCCTTTCAATATTTTCAGTCTTCTTACCGCTTACTGTTTTATAATATCCTTTTAATATTTTTGGTATGTCAGTGTGCTCCGCTTTAATATTAAATTCAGGATTACCATTTGTATAAAAAAGTAATTCCTGCCTGATGGACATCCAGTTTTTTTGTGTTCCGTATCCCCTTTGGTTTCTCAATGTTATAAAACTCTTTGATTTGAATTCCGTACTTTTCATCATTTGCATAAATTCGGGTAAAGGTGAAAAACCGTTTTTTTGATCTGCACCGAGCCAAACGTAAAAGGAAGAATTTTCAGACATTATTGAGTGTATATTATTAACCCATTTTGCACACCAAATAATAAATTTTACTGTGTTTGTTTCTTTGAATGCTACAAAATTATAAGGCGGATCCTGAATTGAAAGAACAGCTTCATTTTTATTCATTATTTTTTTTAATGAATTTTTATCACCAATATCTATGCAAGCAATTATGTGCCTTCCAATTTTATCTTCCCAAATATCTCCAACTTGAAATCGACAAAATGGTAAAAGTAGTTTTTTTAATTCGGGGTCTTTGTCTATTCTTGGTAACGGAAAATTAGTCATTGGTTGGAGACTGATTAGTTTCTGCTTTTTTTATGAACTCGGGAAATAATATTCTTTCTAATTCTAAAGTCTTACCTGTCTCCGTATCAATTTTAAAAAACATTCCGCAAAGGTGACAGTCATTTTCAGCAGTTTCGTATTTTTGTGGTGTTTGATATAAAAATCTGTTTAAGGCGGCTACTGTTTTCATTCCAATTACAGATTCATACGGTCCTGTCATTCCAACATCAGTAATATATCCCATACCGTTAGGAAAAATTCTTTCATCTGCTGTTTGTGTGTGAGTGTGAGTACCTACTAAAGCTGTGACTTTCCCGTCAAGATAATTAGCCATTGCAATTTTTTCTGCGGTTGCTTCAGCGTGAAAATCTACAAAAATAATTTTGGTTTCTTTCTTTAATTTAGATAAAACCCAGTCAGCCGTACGGAATGGACAGTCTATTGCAGCCATAAAAGTTCTTCCCTGCAAATTTAAAACTGCTACCTTCCCTTTCTTAGTTTCAAAAATATGATAACCGTTTCCGTAAGTACCTTTGGGATAATTTAACGGACGAAGTGAACGGGGTTCCTCTTTTAGATAATCCTGTGATTGTCTTTTATCCCAAGTATGATTTCCGCCAGTAATAACGTGTACACCCAAATCAAATAAAATTTTTCCCTCTTTTTCAGTGCAACCTTTTCCGCCGGAAGCGTTTTCTCCGTTGACTATAACAATATCTGTTTTGTATTTTTTAATAAGTGACGGCAACCATGTCTGCACCAGATCCAAACCTGGTTTCCCGATTATGTCGCCTATAAATAGAAGATTTAGTGAACCCATATTTTCCCTTAATTGGAAATTAAATATATTTAATAATGAAGATAGTTAAAAGAAAGATGTTAGCTATTAGCCATCAGTTTTTAAGTTGTCAGCTATCTTTGGATATAATTTTTAATAATAATAAATTTGATTATGTCTAATTACTTTCAAAGTGATATACCTATAAACCAAGCAGAGTTTTGTGTAGTTGATACAGAAACAACCGGACTTGCAGCAGGCAGAAACAGAATAATTGAAATAGGAATAGTAATTATTAATAATTTAAAGATTTCCACAAAGTATCACTCAATGATAAACCCGGGCAGACATATTCCCGCTAACATTACAATGATCACCGGAATTACGAATGAAGAAGTTGAAGACGCACCTTTTTTTGAAGACATTGCAACTGAAATTGCAGAGTTAATAAGTGATAAAGTTCTTACTGCACACAATTTATCATTTGATAAAAGTTTCCTAAGAAAAGAATTTCTATCAACCGAAAATATACTGCCGAAAGTACACGAGCTTTGCACGGTAAAGTTGGCAAGAAAAGTATTCCCTGAACTAAGCAGCAAATCATTAGGTTCTGTTTGCAGGCATTTAAGAATTAAAAACTCCGAAGCCCACCGTGCTCTTTCCGATGCGGAAGTAACGGCAAAAATTCTGATTAAAATGATAAAAAAACTTCAGAAAGAAAAAGGGATTACTAATCTTCAAGAATTATTGGACATTCAGCAATCGACTTATACCCAAGCTATATTTTCATCTAAAAAAAAGAAACTACAAGAAGACGTAAATTCTTTACCAAATGCTCCGGGAATTTATTATTTCTTGAATTCAAAGAACGATATTATCTACGTCGGTAAAGCAAAATCTTTAAAGAAAAGAGTAAAATCATATTTTGTTTCCAACAGTCAACGCAAAGCTAAAAAAATAGCAAAACAGGCAAAAAGAGTGAAGATTGAAATTACAAATACCGAGTTGACAGCTTTACTTGCGGAAGGAGAACTAATCAAGTTAATAAATCCCAAACACAACAGACAGTTAAAACGTTACGGTAATAAATATTTTTTGCGAATTAATAAAACACATAAATTTCCCAACTTAGAAATAACAAATCATTTTGATTTTGACGGCAACGATTATTTCGGTTTGTTTATTTCAAGAGATAAAGCAAAAACAATATTGGAAATAATTGATAAAACATTTGAACTGCGCGAATGTACTAACCGGGAATTCTTAAAATCAAAAGCATGTTTCCTTGCGGAAATTGAGAGATGTACTTCACCCTGCACTAATAAAAATTTAGAAATATATAAAAGCGAATTGGAAAAGGTTTATGATTTTCTTTACGGTAAAAACAGTAACGCTTTGGACCGATTGTTAAAGCAAATGAAATTATACTCATCTCAACTTAAATACGAAAAGGCTGCCGAAGTAAAAGCGTTGATTGATCTAATTCTAGCCCAGACACACAAATCGTCATTACTTTCCGAACCGGTTAACAGTGCAAATGTTTTATTTGAGATCAAAGGTGAATTTAATAACGATTACTTTTTAATGCTGAACGGGAAAATCCACATAAAAAATTATGTGCTCGGTAACGGAAATTTTGACGAGGCATTGGAAGATTATTTTACCTCAACAATAAACCTTAAATATTTACCAACCGATGAAGATCTTGAAAAAATGAAAATTGCTCTAAACTGGTTGATAAAAAACAGAAATAAAGTAAGAATTTTTTACCTTAAAAATTACAGCACAAAAGAAGAACTATATTCTGACCTTACCAAATTTAATTCAGCTAATGTCCCTTCTGAAAATAAAACTTTTGAGATAAAAGAACTGTTAAATACAATTTAAATGTAAAACAAATATCAACTATTTAAGTAAAATCATTTTCTTACTTTGAATGAATTTACCTGCTGTAATCCTATAAAAATATATCCCACTTGCAAGTGTATTTGCATTAAACTGAACTTTATAATTTCCCGGACTCTGCTCTGCATTTACAAGTGTTGTTGCTTTCCTACCAAGCACATCATAAATTGATAAAACTACATTTACATTTTTACCTTTCAAATTATTGGGTATAGAATAATTTATTGTAGTTGAAGGATTAAAAGGATTCGGATAGTTTTGAGATGAACTGTAACTGTTTGGGGTATTTGAATTATTCCTATTTATATCTGTAACTAAATCATTTTGTAAAAACTGTAAACCATAATTTCCATCAGCAAATTAAACATAA
>JADFGB010000003.1 GCA_022567875.1 Bacteroidota bacterium
AAGTGAAAGTTCGGTTGGGGTCCCGAAGCTCTGGATACAGCTTGACAGTGGCAACGTAAAAAGCGGGCAAATCTCTGCATATGTGCTTTATGATGTAGAATTGCACAATTCGTCCAAACTTAGCATGAAGTCCAATTTTAAAGCAACCACAGGAACTATCTCTGTATATAATTCCAAAATTTCAATTAAATCAATTAATATGACATTTAGCCAAACATTTGGGCAAAGTACAATATGCTTAAATATACAATGCTCACCTTGATCTCAAGACTTTGTAGGCTGATCCATAGTAACGGACTCCATTTACAGATATTGAATTTGCTGTAAATAACTCCCCCGCCATTAGACCACCTACCGGTATTAAAAGGCTATTTTCATGATATAAATAAATAAACCGAGATAATTAGACATAATTCATTTAAATTGGAAAATCTTACAGATACTTACAGATACTTCTACACACTGAAAGACAATTATATACATACTCGTTATGCACATAGATAATTACAGATAATTATAGATAATTATAGAAATTATAGAAATGTATGGATAAGTTTAGATAATGATAGATACTTGTAGATATGTCTAGATAATAACAGATAAATATAGATAAATAGATAAGCACTCACTCTGGGTATCTCCTCCGAAGTATAGTGGGGTAATCAGCTGGCTTCACCTTTTTTGTCTTCCCAAATATAAGCAATGTACATGTACCACGGACATGGATAGTTTCCCGTAGTCTTTGAACTGCCTCCTTTCCAAAGCTCTTCGCTCCACATTCAAACATTTTGGTACTAAACTGAATTATGGATTATTAAAAATCTACATAATATAATACTTTAACATATTATACTTACTTCAACTATTCTTGGGTTGCGTTTATCCTGCATGTTATTTAATTCTGCCTGCTCCAAAACTGGGAGAGTCCTCACACACTGTGAGCCAAACACAAAGCTCTTTTCAGGACCTCGTGTGCCATGTATGAATTTTTTAGTGTACCCCAACATATTTTCATATGGGTAACACCAAAATCCCCACATTGGTCCAAAGCGGGAACAAGAAGTGCTAAGGTGATGGGACACCATATGTATATTCATGACCACATTGTTTTTTCCATAGTGTTGCCGATATTCCATCCCAAATTCGACTAGAATTTGCCTAGCTCGTTCTAAATCATCTGTCGAAAATTCCCCTCCTATCAACAAGGTAATCCCCTGCACCAGCTTTTCCAAGGTTCGGAACTCGTTTTGGGGTAAAAACCCTTGCATAATAGGAACTGCCAAGTACAGCAGCCAGTTTTGCCACTCATTTGCTGCATATTTAATAACATGCAAATATAAAGATAATGATCGCCGATAATGGTTACAGATATTACGCACAATCACAGATGTTACAAGCCTAGATAATAACCAAATAACAATGTGATGAGACCCAAATAATATAAACAACAAACTCCATAAGTAGACAATTAAGCTAGAGGGAACATATTGTAGAAAAATAAATAGATTAAATTAAAAAGTGTCTATTATTTTTATCTATTCGTATCTATTATTATCTATTATTATCTACTGGTATCAATGGTTGTCTAATATTATCTACATAAATAACAGATAATAATATAGACGATAAAGTGAAGAATTAAATATGTCGTCACGTACATTTAAAATGAGCCATATTTTTTTTAAAACCTCTCGGTAAACGGGTGAATTCATGGGGAACCTGCTTGGATATCTCTTGTATCGCTTCGTCGATTTCTTTCAACACGTTTCGCAAGCTGAATGTGAATTTTGAGTATGAACTTTTAAACCACAATTCTACCAACTTCTTTACAACCCCCAGAAAAACCCCATGCATGGCATCAACAACAAAGTCAAGTATGAAATTGAATCCACATCGTCTGAGGTGGAAAAATGGTGATATTCCATTAACACCATATTTGTCCTGTATATGATAATATAAGCTTAAATAATTCAATTTCCAAATCTACAATTTTTATGTACATAAATAATTTAATGTGTATTTAACAGTTTTGTAATCTTTTTCAATACCTGTGCTGCATACCGCTCTATATTAGCCATATCCCTTATGGTCAGTTCAAGCCGTCTCCTCCTAAAGGTAGTAGCTGTTGGATAGTATATATGTCTCTTTGACTTGCTATAACATCCCCTTATGTGGCAATAGTAGCATCCATAGTATGCATTGAAACCACTCAATTTCTGAATCTGCATGCATGATATTGTTTTTAAGCAAAGGATAAAGATGGATAATCTTGGATAATCATTATAGATAATACTGGATAATAATGTATAATAGGGGAATAAGGGATAATAATGGATAATAAAGGATAATATTATCCATACGCTATTCTTTTTATCCTTTTTTATCCTTTATTATCCGTACGTCATTCTTTTTATCCTTTTTTTATCTGTTATTCCCATTTTTGGACAGACAACAAAAAACACATATAAAATTTTAGGTATTGCTGTACAAGGAAATAAATCTGCCGATGCAGCTACAATTATTGCTAACAGTGGAATTAAGGAAGGTGATGAAATATTAGTCCCCGGCGATAAGACTATGAACGCAATTCGACAACTTTGGACTCTTAACATTTTTTCTGATATAAAGATTATAATTGAGAAACAAGTGGGTGACGGTGTTTTTCTTTTAATAAAAGTTAATGAATATCCAAGAGCAGAGAATGTAGTTTATTTGGGGAATGATGAAATAGACACTGAAGATATTGAAGAGTTGAATAATTTTTTTAGAGGCCAAATTTTAAAACCTCAGGAAGTAGAAAGATTGAGAGAAAAAATTATTAAACTTTATGCAGAAGAGGGATATTTAAATGCTAAAGTTACATCACAAAATTTTATTTACTTTACAGCTGATACTTCTCAAGATGGAATTTCTGTTACCTGGCGAAATGAAAAAGATTTTGCGGATGAATATAAACTTGACTATGATTTTGACGACAGTAGAACAATAAATAATTTAATATATAGAATTAAAGATAGAATTTTATTGCGTTTTTTAATTACAGAAAACGATCAAATTACAGTAAGACATATTATTTTTAAAGGTAATAACTCAATTGATTCAGATGACCTAAAAGATGTAATGAGTGAAATAAATGAAGCAAAATGGTGGAAATTTTGGAGTGGTTCTAAATATGACCCAAAAGGATTAATAAGTGACGAAAAAGATATAGTTAATTATTATATGGCTAAAGGTTATAGAGACGCCGAAGTATATTCCGATTCATTAATATTTTTGAATGATAAAAAAGATGTTACAGTTCTTATTAATATTGATGAAGGTCCAATATATCACATAAGGGATATTATATGGGAAGGTAATACTATTTATAGCGACGATTTCCTTAATTCAAGATTGAATTTTAAAAAAGGCGATATATATGACTTTGAAAGATTAGAACAAAATTTAAGAGGTAACGATTCACAATCCGATGTTTATTCTCTGTATTTAGACAATGGTTATTTAATGTTTAATTTAGATAAAATAGAAAATAGAATTCCAGGTGATTCAATAGATGTTTCTATAAGAATACAGGAAAAACATAGATTTAGGGTAGGTAAAGTTAGTATTGCCGGTAATGATAAGACGATGGACAATGTTATAAGAAGAGAATTATTTACTATACCCGGTGATTATTTTAACAGAGGTTTGCTGCTCCGAAGTGTTCAACAATTAGCTAATCTTAAATATTTTAATGTACAAAAGCTATATGGCCCTGAAGGTATATCTACCGGACTTGCTAACGACAGTACAGTTGATGTAGCTTTTAATGTTGAGGAAAAATCAAGCGATTTCTTAAATGCTTCAATAGGTTTCAGCGGTAGTTTTGGTCTGAGCGGTGCCGTAGGCTTTACATTATCTAATTTTTCTCTTGCACATCCATTTGCTTTAGGTGCCGGACAAATATTAAGTTTTAATTGGCAGTTTGGCGTTGGCAGTCGTTTTCGAACTTTTACTATTGGTTTTACTGAACCCTGGCTTTTTAATACGCCTACCCTTGTAGGATTTCAAGTTTTTGATACTCGGCAGCAGTTTATTTTTGACCTAAGACAAACTGGTGGTTCAATAACTTTTGGTAGAAGGCTAAAATGGCCTGACGATTTTTTTAATTTTAGAGGTTTATTTAAATATCAAAGAAATGATGTGATCTCTGGTGGTGGAAATTTCAGAGAAGGTAAAACTCAAGAATTTACACTTGGTACAACTATTTCTAGGAGAAATGTTGATAACCCTATTTTCCCTTCTTTAGGTTCTAATTTAGTTTTTGATGCACAAATTTCCGGTGGCCCTTTTCTGCCAGGCGATGTTGATTACTTTAAAATTAATTTTAAAACAGAGTGGTACAGAAGATTATTTAATTCAAATAGAATTACATTATATACTGCTGCTGATTTAGGCTACTTAAAAGAAATTGAAGCTGGAACTCCAATTCAACCTTTCGAATTTTTTTTTATGGGTGGAAATGGACTGGTCATAGCCACTACATCTTTAAGAGGTTATTTGGATAGATCAATAGGACCTCAAAATTCAAATGGAAATGTAATTGGCGGAAGAGTAATGACAAAATATACTGCTGAGCTTAGAGTAGCAGTTACTTTAGAGCCAATACCATTTTATATTCTAGCATTTGTTGAAGCCGGAAATGTATTTCAAAATATTGAAACAACTGATCCGTTTGACTTGAGACGTTCTGCCGGTTTTGGTGCAAGACTATTAATAAATCCAATTGGTTTAATTGGATTTGATATAGGTTACGGTTTTGATAGAAAAATTGTTGACGGGTTTGAACCTAGTTGGGAATTCCATTTCCAATTTGGTAAAGGATTTTAATTATTTTTTTTATATAAAAACAATAACAGGTGATAATAGTGAAAAAGAACTTAATAATAATTGTTGCAATATTTTTGTTTGGAACAGCAGGCTTTGGACAAGTAAAAATAGGTTATGTAGATTCCCAAATAATTCTACAACAGTTACCAGAAGCAATAAAAGCCCAGGGTGATTTAGATGCTCTTACTAACAAATGGAGTGCTCACATTGACAGTTTGACAATAGAGTTGCAAAATGATTATACTGCTTATCAAAAGAATGCAAAAAAGTTTAAGAAAAAGCAACTTGAAAAGGAGCAAAAAAAGTTAGTTGAAAAACAAAAAAATATTGACAACTATAAAAATGTTAAATTTGGTCAGCCTAATGGTGAAATATACAGAAGGAATGATGAAATTTTTGGACCAGTTAAAAAGAAAGTTTATAATGCAATTAAAGACGTTGCAAAATCTGAAAATATGCAATTTATTTTTGACAAAACAGGTAACGCAATTCTATTATATGGTGATCCTACATACGATGTTACATACAAAGTTCTAGATAGATTAAAAACCGGTAAATAAATTTTTACTTAATATTTTATTTTACGTTCTTATAATAAATAAATTCCTTTTTTAAAAGGAAGGGAGATAAAAACATTTTATTCTCCCTTTTCTATTTTAAATATCTCTGAAAATTATATCATCATTTTAATCATGAATTATACATCAGAAATTCTTAGCTTATATTATTGATTCCAAAATATTTTACGCCTTTATTATAACATTAAACAAGGGTAAGTAATGAAAAAATTATTTTCTTTAATCATTATTTTTTTAATTTTTCTATCAAGTTTTTCTCATGCACAATTAAAGATTGGCTATGTTGATTCCGAGACTATAATACAGAAATTACCTGATGCACAAGATGCCCGTCAGAAACTTGATAATTTGATAGGCGGTTGGAGAACAGAATTAATAAAAATGCAAAGTGAGTTAAAAAATAAACAAGCTGATTTTGAAAAGAAGAAATTAATAATGTCTGAGAAAATAAAAAAAGAAAAAAATGATGAACTGTTAGTATTATCACGTTCAATAGACTTGTTCCGAAACAGGAAATTTGGAACCAGAGGTGAGCTTTACCAAAAGCAAGATCAATTTATGAAGCCAATTCAGAACAAAATATTTACTGCTATTAAAGAGGTTGCCGAGGAAGAAAATTTAGATTTTGTTTTTGATAGAACGAGCGATGTTACTTTACTTTATGCTAAAGAACAATATGATATTACCAACTTAGTACTTGAAAAATTAAAATTGGAATAGCATTTAATGGAGATTAAAATATCGCAACTTGCTGAATTAATTAATGGGGAAATTGATGGAGACCCTAACTTAATAATTACTAATCTTGCCGGAATAGATGAAGCAAGAAATGGAGACTTAACTTTTCTTTATATGCCTGTATATGAAAAATATTTTAATACTACTAAAGCATCTGCAATAATTATAAAACCTGATTTTCATAAAACTAGAGAAGATATTACAACTATAAAGACTAAAGAACCCGATAAGGCCCTAGCAAAAATCATTGTTACATTTTTCAAACCGGAATTAAAAATAACAGGAATAGATAAAACTGCGTATGTAGACATAAATGCTATAATTGGAAAAAACGTTACACTCGGTAAAAATGTAGTTATATCAGCTGGTTGTAAAATTGGAAATAACTCAATAATTCTTCATAATACTGTCCTACTGGATAATGTTGAATTAGGGCAAGATACATTAATTTATCAAAACGTAAGTATAAGAGAAAACACAAAAATAGGGAACAAAGTAATAATTCATTCCGGTACAGTTATTGGTTCAGATGGTTTCGGCTTTAATCCAGATGAAAAAGGAATTTATCACAAAGTACCTCAAATTGGAAATGTTATAATTGAAGATGATGTTGAACTGGGCTCTAATGTATCAATTGACAGAGCTGCTATAGGATCAACAATTATAAAAAGAGGTGTAAAAGTTGATAACCTCGTTCAAATAGCTCACAACGTAGTAATAGGAGAAGATACTGTAATTGTCTCCCAGACAGGAATTTCAGGCAGCACAAAAATAGGTAATAATTGTATATTAGCTGGACAAGTAGGTGTTATAGGACATTTAGATATAACCGATAATGTAATAATTATGGCTCAATCAGGGATTTCAAAATCAATTAAAAAACCCGGCAAATATTTTGGGTCTCCTGCAAAGGATTTACATACTGCCTTACGTTTAGAAGCACACATCAGAAACCTACCTGATTATGCTGAAAAAATAAAAAGCTTAGAAAAAGAGATGAAAAATTTTAAGGAAATGTTAAATAAAAAGAATAATCAAAACATAAAATAAAGACTTTATCAAGCATACTACCTCTATATTTATTGTATTTCAGCCCCCATCTTACTATTTTGAAAAATCATTTTCATCCGTTTATTAATGATATTAAAACGAAAAACTAGGATATATAAATGTTAGAAAAACAGCATACTATTGTCTCTTCTATTACTTTAAAGGGAACAGGGCTTCACACCGGTACATCCTGCAAAATGACATTCAAACCAGCACCGGAAAATTATGGAATTAAATTTATAAGAGTAGATCTAAACGATAGACCAGAAATACCTGCAAATACCGATTATGTTATTGATGTATCTCGGGGTACAACTCTTGGTTTGGGCGAAGCTAAAGTACATACTGTAGAACACGTATTGGCAGCAATTGTAGGACTTCAAATAGATAATTTAATTATTGAACTTGATGGCATTGAACCTCCTGTTGAAGATGGAAGTGCTATGCCTTATGTTCTTGCTCTTCAAAAAGCTGGATTTCAAAAACAAGAAGCTCCAAAAGACTATCTTATAATTGACCAAACTGTGATGTATCACGATGAAGCTAATCAAATAGACATAGTTGCTTTACCTTTAGATGATTACAGATTAACAGTAATGGTTGATTATCAAAATCCAGCACTTGGCAGTCAACATACAGGGTTGTTCGATTTGGAGAAGGAATTTGTTAGCGAATTTGCTTCGGCAAGGACATTCTGTTTCTTAAGTGAAGTTGAAGATCTTACTAATTCTGGCTTGATTAAAGGCGGTGAAATAGATAATGCTGTTGTAATAGTTGACAAAAAATATAATGAAAATGAATTAAATGAATTAAGAAAAAAAATTGGAATTAAAGAAAAAGTAATAATTGGCAGTAATGGTATTTTAAATGATAAAAAACTGAGATTTAAGAATGAACCGGTAAGGCATAAATTACTAGATTTGATAGGTGATTTAGCATTGATTGGCGCTCCTATAAAAACACAGATATTAGCCGCACGTCCGGGTCACAAGGCAAATGTTGAGTTCGCAAAAAAAATAAGAAAACTTTACCAGCAGAAAAAACTTGAAAAAAAATATCAACTAGTTAAAAAGGAAGGTGTTATTTTTGATTCCGAAGCTATACAAAAAATTCTTCCTCACAGATATCCTTTTTTATTGGTTGATAGAATTGTTGAATTAGAACTGGATAAAAAGGTTGTCGGAATAAAAATGGTTACTATAAATGAACCATTTTTTCAGGGACATTTTCCTGGAAAACCAATTATGCCAGGTGTTTTAATTATTGAATCAATGGCACAAACAGGTGGCGTTTTATTATTAAACACTTTTGAAAATCCGGATGATAAGCTTGTTTATTTTATGCAAATAAATAATGCTAAATTTAGGAAACCTGTAGTACCCGGTGATCAACTTTATCTGGAAGTAAAATTAAAAAATAGAAAAAGCAAAGTAGTAATGATGAGCGGGCGAGCTTTTGTAGGCGATGTTCTTGTTGCAGAAGCTGATTTTATGGCAGCTATAGTTGACAGAGAAAATAAAAAGTAATGAATTTTCATCCAACAGCTATTGTTAGTAAAAAAGCAACAATCAGAAAAAATATAAAAGTTTCTGCTTATGCTATAATTGAAGATGATGTTGAAATTGGTGATGATTGTAATATAGGTCCCCACGTTGTAATATATAATGGAGCAAGAATAGGTAACAGAGTTACTATCCATCAGGCTTCTTCAATTGCACATATTCCTCAGGATTTAAAATTTGATAATGAATACTCACTATTTTATATTGGGGATGACACAAAAATTTACGAATTTGTTACACTTCACTGAGGAACAAAAGAAACGGGTTTTTCAAAGGTTGGTAAAAATTGTTTATTAATGGCTTATGCCCATGTAGCACACGATTCTGTATTAGGTGATAATTGTATTTTGGCTAATGGTGTACAAATTGCCGGTCACGTAGAAATTGATGAAAATGTAATTATTGGAGGCTTTACACCTGTTCATCAATTTTGTAAGATAGGAAAGCACTCTATGATTGGTGGAGGATTCAGAGTTACACAGGATGTTCCTCCTTTTATTTTAGCTGCTAATGAACCTTTAAAATACAAAGGGCTTAATTTGTTAGGGTTAAAACGAAATGGTTTTTCAAACGAAGATATTAATTCTTTAAAAAAAACATATCAATATATATACAGCACTTCATTAAATATATCACAGGCCAAAGAAAAAATTAAAAAAGAACTTGCAGACAATAAATATGTAAAAGATGTATTGACGTTTTTAGATAGAAGCAACAGAGGTTTAATTGGTAAATGAAGTATTATTATTTATATACCGGTGCAAATAACGGTAGATATAATATGGAATATGATATTCATCTGTCTAAAATTTGTAAACCCGACGAATTTTATCTTAGATTATACAGATGGAATCCTTTCTGTATTTCTCTAGGAAAAAATCAAAAATATGAATATATAAATATTAAAAAAGCTGCTGATAATAAAATAGATATTGTAAAAAGACCAACAGGCGGTAGAGCAATTCTACATTCAGAAGAATTAACTTACTCTGTTATTACATATGCTAAAGTACAAAAATCTCCCCACCATTTTTATAATGAAATTAACAAAGCATTAAAGGCAGGCTTACTTTTTTATAATGATAGATTATCAGAAATTGAATTGGAAACAGAACAACCTGATTTTCGTAAAATTTATAAAAAAAATAAAGGGAATATATGTTTTGCAACAACTGCTAAAAGTGAAATTAAATTTGAAGGAAAAAAACTTGTTGGAAGTGCACAAAGAAAACGTGGTAATTATTTATTACAGCATGGATCAATTTTGTGTGGTAGTTATCATAAAAATTTAATTAATTATTTAAATTTATCTAATGAAAATTATTTAGATATTTGCAATAAAATTAATAATGTAACTATAGATTTAGAATCAATTTTACAAGAAAAAATTAACTTTATTAAATTGAAAAAATCTATAAAAAAAGGTTTCGAAAATCATTTTAGTGATTTATTTACAGAAGTATCACTAAATTTTAGTAATGAAGAATTAAAAGAAATTTTTCAAGTATTGTAAAAGGTATCAAAAGATGAGTACTGAAAAAACGATTAGACGAATTACAACTAAATCCTTAGAACTCATGAAAAAGAAAGGAAAGAAAATTGCGGCATTAACAGCTTACGATTTTATTACTGCAAGAATTTTAGACCAAGCAGGTATTGATTTTCTTTTGGTCGGTGATTCACTTGCAAATGTTTTCCAGGGAAATGAAACCACTTTACCTGTTACTATGGATGAAATGATTTACCATACTAAAGCAGTAACCAAAGGTGTAAATAGAGCTATGGTTGTTGTGGATATGCCTTTTATGTCCTACCAACTTAGTGTAAACGAAGGATTTAGAAATGCCGGTAGAATAATGAAAGAAACTTCAGCCGGTGCAGTTAAAATTGAAGGTGGGAAAAGAGTAGCAGAAACAATAAAAGAAATAACTGCAGCAGGAATTCCTGTAATGGCTCACGTTGGACTAACCCCACAGAGCATAAATCAGTTTGGAAGCTATAGAGAGAGGGGAAAAACAGAAGAGGAAGCAAAAGAAATTTTTGAAGATGCCATTACTGTTGAAAAGGCAGGCGCTTTTGCAGTAGTACTGGAAAAAATACCTGCTAAGTTAGCTAATAAAATAACAAAAGCTTTAACTATTCCAACCATTGGAATAGGTGCTGGAATATATTGTGACGGACAAATATTGGTTACAGCTGATTTATTGGGACTTTATGTAGAATTTCAACCAAGATTTGTCCGTAAGTATGCGAACCTTGCACATGAAATAGAAAATTCAATTCAAAATTATATTAGTGATGTAAAAGAGAAAAGTTTTCCATCAAAAGCGGAGAGTTATTAAATATCTTATCAATAATCTATCACTAAAAAATAACCTATGATCCTTATGAAGGGCTTCATCACAATATTATCATTACTATTCTTTAGTACAAATGTTAGTTCCCAGACAAATGCTAGAAAATTTTTAGACGGTGCTAATATTACTGCAATTATACGTGTGGATAATAAATTATGGGTTTCAACTTATGGTGAAGGGATTTATTATTATTCATTTAAAAATCTAAAGTGGACAAATTTTTCTACAAAAAATAAAAATCTAAATAATAATTTCTTTTATTCCTTGGCGGTAAGTAAAAAATATGTTTGGGCGGGTACTACGGACGGTTTGTTTATTTATAACAAAAGAAAAATGAGATGGACTAAAAGAAAGTTTGCTAAAGGTGGAGAATTAGGTAATTGGATAAGAAGCTTATATTATGATAAATCTAATAATACATTGTGGATAGGTAGATTTAAAAATTTAACTTTATATGATGTTAAAAAAAGGAAATATCAAGATTTTGATTTAAAAAAGAATAATGATCCTAAAACGAATAATTTTAAAACTATAAAGGTTGATGGCGATAGTCTTATATGGTTTGGAACAGAAGCTGGAGTTCATATATATAATAAAAAACTTAGCCTCCAAAATTCAAATGCTTGGTCTTTTATTGGTAATAAAGGTAATGGTTTTAACGGTGATGGAGAAGCAGTTTCTGTTTCGGATATTTTATTAGACGGCAAATATGTTTGGTTTGCAACTGATGAATTTGTAACATCAAAAAAACCTAAATTTAATGTTGGAGGAATTTATAAGTTTGACAGAAAATTTAATTGGGAAAGGATTTCAAAAAGAGATGGTTTAGCTGATAATGGTGTATTTGCACTAGCTAAAACTGGTAATAAAATATGGGCAGGCATTTATTCATTTTACACCAGGGAAAAAAAAGAATTAGGGAGGGGACTATTTATTATAGATAAAAGAACAAAAAAAGTTAAAAGATTAGCTTTTGATAATGTAGATTTGTTCTCAACAAAAGTGCAAGCTCTTTATTTTGACGGTACTTCAATGTGGATAGGTACGGATAATGGTTTATTAATGGTTCATCTGGATAACCCACTTGCGCATATCAATAAAAATAGATTTTAAAATTATAATAAACTAATAATATGATTCAAATAGGAAAAAATAGACTTAATGATATTAAAGCAAATTTTAATAATAAAAAAATTGCTGTTATAGGTGATATGATGCTTGACTCATATTTTTGGGGTGATGTAAAAAGAATTTCGCCTGAAGCACCTGTGCCTGTTTTAGAAGTTGAAAACGAATTTTATCGCTTTGGGGGTGCGGCTAATGTTGCGTTAAATATTCAAAAATTAAATGGAATACCACTTCCAATTGGTGTGATTGGTAATGATAACCACGGCTCTATATTTTCTTCATTGTTAAATGAAGCAAACATTACTAATGAAGGAATAATTATTGAAGACAGCAGACCGACTACTACAAAAACAAGAGTAATAGCCGGTAACCAACACGTAGTAAGAATTGATAAAGAAAGCAAAATGTATTTAAATGAGGAAATAGAGAGAAATGTATATAATCTATTTGAATCTGAAATAAATGAAATTGATGCTGTAATTTTACAGGACTATAACAAGGGCGTATTAACCCCTAATTTAATTAGTAAGATAATTATGCTTGCAAATAAAAATAATATTTTAATAACAGTTGACCCAAAATTTAATAATTTCTTTAGCTATAAAGATGTAACTGTATTTAAGCCTAATAGAAAAGAAGCCGAAGAAGTTTTAGGGATAAAAATTAAAAGCGATGAAGATATTTCAAACGTTGGTAAAAAACTTCTTTCAAAATTAAATGCTAAAAATATTTTACTTACTCTAGGAGAAGAAGGGATAGCAATTTTTCAGAAAGATAAAGAGGAAATAAGAATACCTACTAAAGCGAGAAAGATTGCTGATGTTTCCGGTGCTGGAGACACGGTTATTTCCACTTTAACAATGTCCATTGCTGCAGGAACAGATATTTTGGAAGCATCTTACTTGGCAAATTATGCCGGTGGATTAGTGTGCGAAGAAGTAGGAATTGTACCCATTGAAATTAACCATTTATTTAATATTGCTGAGAATGGAAATTGATGGATAGATTAAAATCATTAAAAGAAATAATAACACTGAGGAAGGAATTAAAATCTGCAAATAAAAAAGTTGTATTTACAAATGGTTGTTTTGATATTATTCATGCTGGACATATAGATTATTTAAATAAAGCTAAAGAATTAGGTAATGTTTTAATAGTAGGTATTAACAGCGATATCTCCGTTAAAAAAATTAAAGATAAAAATAGACCAATTATTCAGGAAAAAGAAAGAACTTTAATTGTATCAAATTTAAGAGCTGTTGATTATGTAGTACTATTTGACGAAGAGACACCTGATAATCTTATAAACAAAATTATTCCGGATATATTAGTAAAAGGTGCTGACTGGGATATTGATAAAATAGTTGGTAAAGACATCGTTCTAAAAAACGGTGGGGAAGTTAAATCAATTGAATTTATTATACAACAGTCTACAAGCAAAATAATTGAATCAATTATTACAAAATATAATGAATAGAATTTTAACAAAAACTTCATTGTTTTATACTTACATTTAATTTGCTTTAACTTTTCTCAACAATAGTTTCAAAAATATTTGATTTTCTTTTTATAAAAAATTATCTATAAATAAATTCATAATATATATTTTAAGTTTTGACAAAAGAAAAATTAAAAATAAAAAAAAGGACTCTTTATCAAAAAATAGTAAATGTCTTCATTTCTATTTTCATTGCATTTCTATTTTTAATATTTCTATTTTTTGGTATTAGTCAAACTTCAACATTCAGAGAATATTTACGAAAAACAGTAGTCAATGAAGTAAATAATTCAATAAATGGTCAGCTAACAATCAAAAAAATTGATGGAACTCTAATTACATCTCTTTATTTAAGAAATGTTGTTATTGCTGCTAAAAAAGATACTTTATTAAAAGCTGAAACTATTGAATTAAAAACAAGTCCACTACAGCTTTTATTTAAAAAAATATTGATAAGAAAAGTGGAGCTAAAAAATTCTATAGTAGAAATAATTAAATATGAGAACGGAAGCACAAATTTAGATAATATTTTTAAATCTACGGATGAATCAAAGAAAACTAAACCAAAACCATTTCCATTTATTATTACAATATCTAATGCAGTTTTAAATAATGTCCAATTTTATTTGCATGATAGTGACATTAGAGATTCAGAAATAATTTATAATTCTTTAAACACTAAAAATTTAAACATAAAAAATATAAATGCTTCCTTAAGTGTAGATTTAGATTTGAACAGGAAATATTACAGTCTTGTAATAAACTCTTTTAACTGCAAACCTAATATTTATTCTTTCAGTATTAAAAATATTGAGTCTCATATAACTATTGATAACGAAAAATTATTAGTTAAAAAATTTCAGGTTGAAACTTCAAATTCTAATTTTGTTATAAATGGATGGATGAAGAAGAATAATCTATTATTTGCTTTGGAAAATAATTTATTCAATAATGCTGCTGTTAATTTAACACTTAAAACTGAAAGATTAGACTTGAACGAAATCGGAAAGCTGGTTCCGTCTATTTTACCTATAGATGGAATTGTGAATGTGGAGTTGAATGTTAATGGTAGATTAAACGATTTAAATGTTAACAAATTAAAAATTGGCATTGGGAAATCTCATTTACATATAAAAGGAAAAATAACAAATTTAAATAATCCTGATAGCCTAAATATTAAAGCTAATATTTACAATAGTATATTATATGCTAATGAGATTTCTAAGGAATTAACATTTATAAATTTACCTTTATTTAAGGAATTGAAAGAAATTAAAATTGACACACTTTCATTTATAGGCAGAAAATTTGGATTTATAAGTAATTTTAAAATTACAAATGAAGAAGGAAATATATTTGGTAATATTCAAATGAATTTTTTCAAAGGGGAAAGTAATTATTTTGGTGAAATAAAAACTAGTAATATTTCATTATATCCAATATTAAAAGTACCTATAAAACTAAATTCTAAGATAAATATTTTTGGAACCGGTACAGATTTTTTATCGATGAACTCAACAATTAATATTAATGCAAATAATTCGATTTACAATAACATAAAGTTTGATACCCTAACTTTATCTTCAAATATAAAGAACGGCAAAGTAATTTATCAAATTTATGCTGTATCAGATTCAACTACTATTAGCGCTAATGGTAATATTTCTAAAAGTATAGATGATAATCTTAAACTTGATATAAAAGCAGAATTAGAAAATTTTAACATTTCTGATTTGAGTAATGATTCTTCATTAGTTACAAATCTGAATCTAATTTTTACTGGAAGTGGGATAATAAATAAAAATGGTGAATATAATTTATCCAGCAATATAAAATTGAATAAATCTTATATAAATAATACACCATTGAATAGAAATAATTTTAAAATACTTATTACAGGTAACAACGATTATATAAGTAAACTAAATATTGATTCAAAACAGCTCGATGCAGAATTAAAAGGTAAATTTACAATACAAAACACAGCAAATATTATTTCAGAAGAAATAAATTCTTTAGCAAGTGTAATTAATAAAGAAATTAACAAACTCAATTTTACAGAAAACAACTCTTTACCTTTAATTAGAAAAAATAAAAAAATAGCTATAGATAAAATTACTACTCTGAGTAATGACAGCCTTAATTTTTCTATTAGATTTAAACAATTTAACCTACACTCACCTTTTATTGGTAATGATAATATAAATATAAGCGGTTTGCTTGAAGGTACTATTACTAATAAGGGTAATGATATAAAAATTTTAATCAAAAGTAGTTTAGATTATGTTAAAATTTGGGGAGGGAGCGGAGTATATTTTCTCTCAAATCTTTCTCTTAATGTAAATCTTATTAATACATTGGGATTCACTAAACTATCTAATTTAATTGCCGGCATTGAATTAAATACTAAAAGAATTTATGCCGGTAGTGATATAAAGAATATTAAATTGAATTATAGACTTAAAAATGGAACTGGCGAATTTCTTTTTAATGCCGATATTGAAGATAAACTTAAAATTAATGTTAAGGGAGAAACTATTTTTAATGATTTAACTTCTACATTAATATTTAACCAATTTAATTTTATGTTTAAAAAATATTTAATAAAAAACGAAGGGAATGTAAATCTTTCATATTCAAATGGTAATATTAATTTTAATAATTTTATTCTTACACATGGTAAAGGCAAACTAAAAATCAGTGGATCTTTGAATAGAAATGAAAACAATCAATTGTTAATTAATGTAAATAAAATAAATTTATCTGACATTGTAAACAATATCTTGAATGAACAACAATTTAAAAATATTAACGGTGTAATCGGACTTAACGCGTCAATAGGAGGTAATTATTCTTCTCCAGAAATAGAGCTTAATTTAAATGTTAATAACATTTCAGTGGGAAATCATAAAGTTGGAAATCTTAAAAGCATGTTAAATTATTTTAATAAAAAATTAACAATAAATCTTTCGATTATAGATTCATCAAATTTGTTGAAAAATCCAATATTATCTATTACAGGAAGCATTCCAATTAATTTAAGTTTAAATAAATTAGACGATAGACTACTTAATGATGTAAGTACTAATATAAAAGTTACTGCAAATAATTTTAATCTTTTTACTATTAGTAATTTTATTCCTGAATTTACAAACGTAAGTGGTATTTTATTTGCTGATTTAAACTTTAAGGGGAAGCTGAATAATTTATTACCTACGGGAAGTGCAAGTGTAAAAAATATTTCCTTTATTTCAGATTTCAACAATATAAAATATAATGCATTTTTAAAGTTCAGTGCTGATAATGGTATTATTAATTTAGATAGTATGTACTTAGCAAACATTGAAGATATAAAGTACGGCGGTACCCTAACTGGTTTTGGAAACACTAAACTTAAAAATTATAGGATTACCTCCCCAAAAATTTTTCTAATTGGGCAGCTTAAAATACTGAATGAAGCATCAAAAGCAGTCAGTCCACTTGTTTATGGAGATCTTGTTGTAGCGACTCACGGACCTGCACCTCTCGATCGTCGAGTGGTGAAAGAGCGCCATGGAAAGACTTTCCTGGCATCCAAATCATACACCTCCACGTGATGACGAGAGCAGCGATCCCGGTCTTTTGGGTGCCGGGGTCGATCGCGATGACGAGGTTA
>JADFGB010000125.1 GCA_022567875.1 Bacteroidota bacterium
ATTTTAAGAACTACCGCTCTTTGTGCGGCAGTTCTTTTAGGAAGGTAAAAGGCTTTAACTTACTTATATTATGAGGCGAACATAATATTAAATCTAATTATCCTTTTACTTTTGTTTTATTAATCAGCATTATTTTTGATAATATGCATAATAAAAAGAAGCAGCTATCTTTCTTACTCTCTCGCTTTTATCATTATCTGCTAAATAATTAAAAAGATAAATTCCTCTTTCACTATCCAAATGATATAATGCAAGAGCTGCTACAATTCTTGCTTCATCATCCTTTTCATTATTCAACATACTTAACAATGGAATAATAGTTTCTGCAGCATAATCAGAATCAATAACGTTGTTGGCGGCAAGCTGTCCTAAAATATAAGCCGAACTAATTCTTAGTCCGTAATTTTCAGATTTCAAACCGACCTTCAAATTATTAATTATTGATTTACTGTCAGTTGATTTATTAACCCCTGCAAAAGTTGTACTTGTAACTAAAAAAAGTATAGCTACAATCAGGAATAAAAATTGCTTTTTCAAAGCAACCTTAATTTTGTTTGTTAATGGAATCTGCTTATAGGGTAAACTATTAATCGCAGTAAAGCAATTCATTTTTTATGAGAGGGGGAATAATATTGATATATTGTTCTAATAATTATAAATGAAAATGAGATTATTAATTTTTAAATATTATGTAATATTTTTAAGTTGTTCTGTAATCTTCATTCAACTAAATTAATATTGCAATGGAAAAAATTATATTTACAAAAATGAGCGGCGCCGGTAATGATTTTATCTTTATTGATGAAAGAGAAAATACCAAAATAACTTTTTCAACTAATTTGATAAAAATATTATGTAATAGTAAAACAGGAGTTGGCGCCGATGGTCTAATATTAATAAAAGATAAAAATGGTTTCGACTTTGAGATGCAATACTTTAATGCTGACGGAACAACAAACACACTCTGTGGTAACGGTGCCAGGTGTGCTATTAAATTTGCAAATGATACAAATAGATTAAGTTCAGTTAATGCAAGATTTTTATCAAACGGTATAACTTATAACGGGCTTGTAATAGAAGACGAATTAATAAGATTTGATTTTAATCCTCCGGAAAAAATTAAAACAAATTTTAAAGTGAAAGCATCAAATCAATTAATAACTGCAAATTACGCAGATACCGGATCACCTCACGTTGTAATTAAAATAAATGATGTTTTGGAAGATCCGCATATTCCTTTTTCTAACTATGATCAATTAATGGAATTCCCGGTGTTTGATATTGGGAAAGAAATTAGAAATTTACCTGAATTTGCACCTGGTGGAACTAATGTAAATTTTATAAAAATTGTGAGTGATTCTGTGCTAATAAGAACTTTTGAACGCGGTGTAGAAAACGAAACGCTTGCCTGCGGAACGGGATCGGTTGCATCAGCTTTAGTTGTAAATTTAACTAGTAATATTGAACCTCCAATAAAACTTATTACTAAAAGTGGCGAACATTTAACAGTTGATTTTGAAAAAAATAATAATATCTTTAAAAATATAAGTCTGACAGGATCTGCAAAAACAATTTTTATTGGAGAATATTACTTAAATTTGTAAATCAAAATTTTATGGAGATTTAATGGGAAGAGTAAAATTGATAATCAGTTACAAAATTGATTCATCAAAAAAGGAAGAATATTTAACAGTAATTAGAGAGCTGAAGATATTATTGAACTTTGACAGCTTGGAAGATTACAGCGTTTATGAAGTGAGGGGTAAACAAAATCATTTTGAGGAAATATATACCTATAAATCTGAAGAAGCTTTTGAAAATTCCGATGATGATGAAAACGAGAGAATCAATATTTTAATAAATAAATTAAGCACACTTACTAACGGAAATTCAACTAAATATTCTACATTATTCGAAGTAAATTCAAGTAAAACCAATTAAATTATACCTCTAAATTATACAAATTTATTTTCACTTTTTATTTAAACAAACATTTGTATGATATATTATTCTTCTCTTTTCTAAAAACAATTTTATTTCTATTTTATACTGACAATTAATTATAATTGATTATGTACGAATACATTGGTGCATTACATATTCACTCGGTTTATTCTGACGGCACAGGCACAGTTGATGAAATTATTAATTATGCTCGCGAAGTCGGTCTGGATTATTTAATATTAACCGACCACAATACAGTAAAAGCTTTAAAAGAAGGGTTTGAAGGTTGGTACGGAGATACACTATTTCTTGTCGGTTGCGAGATAAACGACAAAGAAAATAAAAATCACTATTTAGCTTTCGGAATTGAGGAATCATATTCAACAAGAATGAGTGCAAATGAATATGTAAAAAAAGTTAAAGATGCAGGGGGCATTGGATTTCTTGCACACCCACACGAAAAAAGAGCACATATGGAAGAACACCCGCCCTATCCGTGGACGGAATGGGATAACCAAGATTTTAACGGAATTGAAATATGGAATCATATGTCGGAGTGGATGGAGAATTTAACCGAAGAAAATAAGTTTCAGGCATTTGTTCATCCATTAAAATCGATTGAAGCACCTCCTAAAGAAACTTTGGAAAAATGGGATGAATTAAATTTAATAAAACCGGTTGTTGGCATAGGTGGAGTTGATGCACACGCACACAAGCATAACCTTTTAGGTTTTTTTGAAGTTGAAATTTTTCCGTACAAGGTACTTTTCAAATCAATAAGAACACATATTTTATTAAATGAGAAACTAATTCCCGCAGAAAAAGAAAAATATCAAAAAGGAAAAAATCTTATTTATGATGCACTTGCAAATGGACATTGTTTCGTAGCCAATGATTATCAAGCCGATTCAAAAGGGTTTCGTTTTTATGCTGAAACTAAAAAGAAAAAATATCAAATGGGTTCTACAATCTCTTTTGAAAATGAAATGATCCTGAAAGTTTTATTGCCGGTAGCAAGTGCGAAAATAAGATTGATTTATAACGGAAAACTTTTAGAAAAAGTAGATGACTGTAAAGCTGATTTTATAATTGACAATAAAGGTATTTACAGAGTGGAAGTATATTATTCAGGAAAAGCCTGGATATATTCTAATCATATTCGGATTGTTTAAGCCATTGTAATTTTTATGAAAAAATCTTGATAAGTAATTCTAAAATAAATTTGGTACATTAAATGAAATTCATCTTAATATCTATAATTATTTCCACTTTTTTTATGAATGGTTTTATATTGGAAAATCCAAGAACACAAAATTGCAAGCCAACAAATGACCAATCGATTACATTACCGGGAATATTTAATCACAAGCCTGTTACTGAATGTAGTGGTGATATTCTTTTAAAATCATTTGAAAATTTAAAAGGATGGAAAAAAAGGAAAACAAAAGCAAGAGAATTATTTGAGAATGCTTCTTTTTCTAAATCAAACGTAAATATAAATAATAACATTCTTAATCTATCTGCAGGATTTAGCAAGGTTACAAAAGCAGGATGTATTGATGAAAAAGGTTCACAGGTTTCATACGCCGGAAGGAAATTTAGTCCTAAAGACGAATTTACTTACAGTGTCATAATGAAACCCACTAATAAAGCAGGAGTTGTCTCGGCTTTTTTCGTTCACTTAATTGATGATAATACAAACAATCCGTTATTTTGTAATAATAATAATGAGATAGACATTGAAGTAGTTAGGTATGGTCCTGAAGCACATCCATCATTAAGAGGGAAACTATTCGCTTATTTTACATCTTGGAAAAGGGCGCTTAGTCCCTGGGGTTATAAAGGCGACCCTTGTTCTGCAGATCCTGCTTCTTGGGATCAGAGGAAGCGGGAATCTCACGGAATTCTTTTAAACGATAGATTTACACGGGAATATCATAAGTATTCGTTTACGTGGAAAAAGAATGAAATTAAATTTTATATTGATGATACTTTTATTGTGAAGCATACCAAAGTTATTCCACAGAAAGAATGTCCCCTAAAACTAAATACCTGGGCTGTACAGAGTTGGTTGGGTTATTCAAAGAATAAACCATTTAATGCAGTTACAATGGTAAAACTGATCAGCGTAAGTTCTAAAGGAATTCAATAAATATTTCTACTAAAACTAATTATTTAGTTGACTTTTAGAACTATTTTCTCCAACTTTACTTTTAAGGGAAAACAACTTACCGTATAGTTTAATTTTTTTTAAGACCTATAAACAATATTCTATGAATCCCTTATATGTTATGGATTTTCAGAGGATTGAGAAAATTTTTATATACTAGTTTTAAAACGTAATTTGATAAATAGTAACATCAACTTATATGTGGTTGTTATGAATAAAGTATTATTGTTCTATTTTCTATTATCAATAGTCCTTTCACAAACTCTATACCCTCAGAATAATAAATCTTCAATTAACAAAAAACAGATAAAAGAACAAACGGATAGTGTGACTGTTTTAATATCACTTGCTGATTCCTTATATAATATTAAATCATATAAAGAAGCAATAAGCATTTATGATAAAGTAATAAGGATAGCACCAGAGAATACAAAGGCACAATTTCAACTTGGGTATTTGTATAATAACGGAAGAGATTATCAGAAATCATTCTATTGGTTTGAGAAAGCTGCTGAACAAGGTGTAGCTGCAGCACAATACAACCTTGGAATTATTTATGCTGATGGGTATGGTGTGTTAAAGGATAACAAGGAAGCAATTACTTGGTATAAGAAAGCAGCTAATCAAGGTTACGCAAAAGCACAATACGATCTTGGGGTTCTGTACAGTAAAGGAGAGTTGGTACTAAAAGATTACAAGGAAGCAATTACTTGGTATGAAAA
>JADFGB010000126.1 GCA_022567875.1 Bacteroidota bacterium
TAAAATGAAAAAAAATATTTTTAAATACCTGAATTTCATCTGTTTCTTCCATTCAAATTTTTTCTTCCGCCATTATTACTTCTAAGTTTATTTTTATTTGAATTTTTATTGTGAGTAGGAGAACTTTTCTTCAGTGATTTTGTATTTCTTCTTTTTGTAGGATTTGTAGTAACTATTATTGGATCAATTATAGGGAAATTTATTCCGTCTGAAATAATAATTACATTGTCATCATCTATGTCGTACAAAGCAGTTAGATTATCTCTGAGGAAATCATTATCGGGATTTACCCACCAAGCCGAATAATAATAATTGCTGAAAACCCCAAAATCCTTTACATTATAAAAACTTGATTGATTGCGTTTTAGGTTATTCTTTGTTGGCAAAGCTTCTCCTGGTTGCCAAGCAACAGTATAACAACCGGAAAAAGTAAATATAGAAATAAGTAACAATAATATTTCTGATATTTCCTTCAAGATTTATCTCCCTCTTCGTCTAGTAGTTCTACTTGTTTTTGAAGGACTTTTTCTCGTGTATGTTTTTCTTGGAGCAGGAGAATATGATTTGTAAGATTTTCTCGAAGGTTTACTTCTTGTATATGTTCTGTTAGTCTTGCGAGAAGGTGCTTTATAGTAAGATTTCCTTGTCGGTTTCTTTGATCGAACAGTGCTTCTATTAGTTTTTCTAGGTGCTTTGCTCGTAAACGTTCTTTTTGTCTTTCGCGATGGTGTTGTGTATTTTTTTCTTGGACTTCGGTTTTTCGGGGTTCTAAATTTCCTGCTTTCTCTTGTAGAGCTTTTGCTTCTTATTCTTGGAGATTTAATTATACCAATTCTACTTTTATCTCTCGTCCTCGATTTTCGAACTCCGCTTCTGCCGGTGTTTCTATTAATGGTTTTTGTTCTTTTAATAAATCTATTACCTGTAGAGCTTACACTTGTTCTGTTGCGATATTTTCCAGAATTAGTAGTTGAAATTCTTGTACGTGTTCTTATTTTACTAGTTTAAGTTTTTCCTCTTAAACCTGAATGGTTTCTTAGTTTGTATCCAGTGTTAGTTCTATAGCGGTATTTATAATTACCATTATAATAACCATAGTTGTTATATCCATAATAGTTGTTGTAATAAACTGAGGAATAACCATGGTAAGAACTAGGATAATAGTAGTAATTGTTAGGGTAGCAGAATACTGAATAAGGATCCCAGCAATAATAAGGATCATAATATCCATAATTATTGCTAAATGTGAAGATAGGATATGAGTGATAATAAAAATTGCTATATCCCGGATAGTGATACCCCAAACTTAAACTGAAACTATACCGGGAATCGGGATCATCTGTGTCGTAGTAATATTCGTTGTTAGTATTTATGGTATCGTCAATATTATTATAATATTGATCATCGATTATGGGTTCATCATTTGTCACTATATCAAGGTCATCTGACGTTCCTTCCCTAACAGCTAATTGTGTATAACAACCGGAAATAAAAAAGGTTAGTATTAAAATTAAAATTGGTGCAATTTTTTTTAAGTTTTTCATTATAGCATCTCCTTTTACTCATAATATTGTAAGCAATAATCTTGCCTAAAAAAAATAAGAAAATGTAATAATTAAGTTGTTTACAAATGAAATGTGTATAGTTTAATATACAAACCGTAGCTATTTATCTACAATCAATTAATAATTTGTAGGGGGAAATTGGTTGGGAATAAAAATATTTTTTTAGATACTTTTTATATATTCTATTTTAATTGCTCTGTCAGCCGGACTGGGATTTAATTTTTTATTATTCAGCAAGTCTCTTAAATCAAATTCAAAAGTAAGTCCTTTACCAATTCCAAATTTAAGTCCTATATTCAAATAACCATTACCGTTGCCAAAATCAGAAGCAATATTGTTATCATTAAGAGCAAAATTATATTCACCGATTAAGGAAAGTTTAGCTCCTATAGTTTTTTCAAAACCTAAAGAAATATTTGTAAAATTATCACCGTCGTTTGTCTCTAAAGAATAATTAACAGTTCCATGCAAGCTTAAAAAACCGATAAAAGAAAAATTCTTACTTACTGCTGCATAAAATCCGGGTGATTTAATTTCATAGCGGCTGCTTAGATCGGAATATGTACCTTTCCCCTGTGAATCAAACCCTACAGATATTGCAGGAAATGTATTGGATTCATTAATTATTCTTGCTCTAAAATTTATTCCCGGGTAGTTGTACCAATTTATTTTGCCGGTGCCTATAATATTTGAACCACCGTAGGAAATTCCAAAACTAATGTTATCATATACTCCAACTTCAAGTTTCTCAATTATCACACCATTAGGCATTATATCAGTTGTTACACCGACAAACCCTTTTTCCAAAATACCAGCGGTAGGCATATCAATTAATGAACGATATTCAAATTTAGCATCTACACCCGCAGAGCCTTGACAATAATGAATAGTTGAAAATATTAAGGAAATAAGAAATACAAATTTGATTTTTTTCATGATGATTTGTTCCTTCCTTCAGCATTGTAATAATTATAAATGATGATTATTAAAAATAAACAAAATAAAACAACTTGTGAAAATGTTTTTTTATAAATTCAATTAATTTAACTTACATCAATTTCAATTATATTTGGGAATAAAGAATAATTAGAAATTATTTCAATTTTCACTAATCCAGGTTTATCTTTCACTCTTAAAACTATAATCCCTTTTTTGTTATTTTTATATTCAGTTAATATTAATTTTTCACCTTCAATAAAATTAAAATTTGTTGAGACAGAACGAAAAGGTATTTTCTTACCAAATGAGTTTATAGGTATCACACTTATTATTGTTTGTGATTTATTATCGGGTGGGATTGTTTCAGGCTTAGCAACAGCTGTTACTTCGTAAATGCTGTAAATATAATGATGTATTATATAGAAAAAGATAAATATAAACATTGAAAGAAGAATAAAGTATTCTATTTTCATAATAGCTGGAAACTAATTGTTAATTGAGTAACTATAATAAATTATCTTAATAAATTTAAGTTAAGAATAATCTTGTTATTACAAGGCTTTAATAATATATTTTTAAGCAGGAATTATGCAAATGTTAAAACATCTATTTTTTCTACTACTGACTTTTATTTCGATTAATTGTTCAAGCTCAAATTTATTACAGAAAGAGCCTAAAAATAACAATAAAAATACCGAAGAGAATAAAATTCAAAAAATAAAAATAGATGTAAAGAAATCTTTGGAATATTTTATAGATGGAGCCACAGCTGATGCTAAAATGGAATATGACAAAGCAATTCAATATTATATTTTAGCCTCACAGATAGCCAAAGATAAAGGAGGAATTTATTACGCTATTTCAAAAGATTATTACCGTTTAAATAAAATACCCCATGCATTACAAACATTAAAAAAAGCGATAGAGATAGAGCCTAAAAATTTGGATTATAAAGACCTTCTTTCAAGTATATATTCATCAGCCAGTCAATTTGATTCAGCAACAACGGTGTTAAATGAGATGATTGCTATTGATTCTACAAAGCTGAATTACCATTATAAACTTGCAAAACTATATGAAAATTCACAACCCTCAAAGGCAATAAAAATATATAATAAATTAACAAATAAAATTGGGAGTGACTGGAATGTACTTGTTCGTGTTGCTGAATTAAATGAAAAACTTGGCAATTATGATGAAGCAGCTATAACTTTAGATCAACTCCTTAATGTAGATCCCAACAATACGCGAATACAGAAATTATTGGTACAATTATTCATTAGGCAAAAAAAATATAATGATGCAATAAAAACTATAAATTCAGTGCTTGAAATTATTCCTGATGATATTGAAGCACATCAAATGAAGGCACAAATATATATAAAGGATAATAAATGGAAAAAAGCATCAAAAGAATTTGAATATATTTTAAGCCAACCATCCATTTCTCTTAAAAGCAAGATAAATACTGCAGGCACATATTTTAACAAAGCATTAAAAGATAGCACACTAATGCCTTTTGCATATAAATTATTTTCTATTATTGATAAAGATACTCTTGATTGGCAGGTTAAATTGTACAAAGGGGCAATTGATGTATCCTTGCATCGTGATTCACTAGCGGCGAAAGAATTTAAGCAAGTTACAAAGCTTGCTAAGTGGAACTCTGAAGGGTGGATAAGATTGGGGGGATTGTATTTTGATAACAGGAAATATGATGAAGCAATAAAATTAATGAATCAAGCTGTTAAGCAGTTTCCGGAAAATTTTGCCATCAACTTAATAATTGGTCTGTCGTTAGCACAGACTAACAAAAATGAAGAAGCCAACCCTTTTTTGAATAAGGCAGTACAATTAAAACCAAGGAATATAAATGCACTTTCAGGATATGCTTTTACATTAAGGCAGCTCGGTGAAAATGATAAAGCAATTGACTACTTAAAAAGAGCACTTCTTATTGTTCCCAATGATGTTAATTTACTCGGAACCTTGGGGCTAATTTATAACGAACAGAATAAAATGTTTTTGAGTGACAGCATTTATGAAAGTACTTTAATAATTGATTCGACAAATGCTTTGGTGAATAACAATTATGCTTATTCTTTTTCCGAAAGGGGAATACATTTAAATAGGGCATTAAAAATGGTAAAAATTGCTCTTGCTGCTGATTCATTAAATTCTTCATATTTAGATACAATAGGTTGGATATATTTTAAATTGGAAAAATACAATCTTGCAAAAAAATATATTAAACAAGCTATAAAAGAAGGTGGCGAAAGTGCGACTATGCTTGATCATTTGGGTGATATGGAATATTATTTAAACA
>JADFGB010000127.1 GCA_022567875.1 Bacteroidota bacterium
TCCTTTGCGGATTTTTCACGAAGGTCTTTGTAAACGCTTCCCTGAATTATTCCGAATAGCGACTGATCAAATCCGTATTTAGGTTTTGAGTTATCAAAAGCTTTTTTGTTAAGCACCGCCCAATCCGATGTCAACTCCTGTGATTTTTTTGCGTAATCATATTCACAAGGATATGGTGTGCATTCGTCAAGCACCATCATAATATCCGAGCCGATGCTTCGTTCAATACCGATTACTTTTTCGGGTGTAAAAAAGTGCTTTGAACCGTCCAAATGTGAACGGAATTCCACGCCGTCGGGTTTAATTTTTCTAAATTCCTTCAGGCTGAAAACCTGGTAGCCTCCGCTGTCGGTGAGTATTGGTTTATTCCAACTCATAAATTTATGCAAACCACCTGCCTCTTCAATCACTTCCATTCCGGGACGTAAGTAAAGATGATAAGTATTTGAAAGAACAATTTGAGCTTTTATTTCGTGCTCCAGCACATTTTGGTTTACTGCTTTTACAGTGCCCAATGTACCTACCGGCATAAAGACAGGTGTTTCTATTACTCCATGTGCTGTTTTTAAATTGCAAACTCGTGCTTTTGTCTCTTTATCTTTTGCAATTAATTTTGTCTCTAACAAGTTTTCCTGTTTGTTATGCTTAAACTAGTTTAATATTCAGACTACAAATTTACAGTAAAATTAAATAATGTGCCAAGATAAAGTGACATTGCAAAATATAAAAAACCCGATTTCTTTTCCCTACTGATACTGGAATCTGAAACCGGGTAATGTTTTACAATAACAAATATTTTATTCTTAAAAAGATTTTAAAGTTTTTGTTATCCTTTTTTTATTTGCATCATCTTTAACCATGCTCAAAGCTTTTTCATAATTTTCCTTTGAGCCTTTATTATCACCATTTTTCAACAATGCATCGGCGAGACTGTCATAAACATTCCACGATTTTGGATGCCTCTTAACATTCAATTTGAATAATTCTATTGCCTCATCAACTTTGTTGGCATTCATTAATTGATAACCTGCAACATTTAACTGCGCTTCATTTGCAATTTTTAACGCATTTTTTTTCATTGTTTTTGCTTCTTTGTTTTTACCCATTAATTTAAGTAAACCGGCTTTTGTGCTAAGATTTGTGAAATTTTTGTTGATCCCGATTGAACGGTCTGCCCATTGCATTGCTTCTTTAAGATTTACTTTATTTGCAAGGGAATAATTAGCAGCCTGATTCCAACCTTGCCAAAAAAAGCGGGGAACTGACCTTAACTGTTTCCTGAAATTTTCCAAAGCTAATTTGTGCTGGTCTATCTCAATCTTAAATGATATTTTTAACTTTTCCCATCTCATAGAAGCAACAACTGAATTTGATGTTGGATTATCAAATGAATAGCTCAGCCATTCCTGGAACGGAACAGATTCGGGTTTTACCTTTATTCTTAGAGCATCCTCTTTTTGATCGTATGAATAACTGCCCCACGACCAATAGGTTTTACTGAAAATAATTGTCCATTCTGTTTTTGAAGGTATCAAATGCAGTCCATACTTACCCTTTGACAAAGTTTTACCGTTAACTGTCACATCGTCTCCAAAATAAATTATTGTGTTTTCATTTGCCCCTCCACGCCATACATCATTGTAAGGTACCAATTTTCCCCAGATTGTTCTGCCTTTTACAAGCGGGCCGTGATAATCGATCTTCATCTTTGTAAAACCGATTGTCTGCATTACAATTGCGTGTTGACTTGCTCTCGCACGTGTTAGATTTTGCTGTTGTGCCATTAAAATCGGTGTAATGCTCACCATAATAATCAATGCAAACAAAATCCTTTTGAAAGGGATGGTTTTGAGATTCATTTTGAACTCCTTATTTGTTTGAATAAAACTTTATTCAAAATAAACACAAAGCTCCCTTTTTTAAAACCTTTTATGATGAGCGGAAGATTTGTTTGATAGGAAGTATTTTATTATGGGGTTATTGTTTTCTTAAGTATTGTAAATAATAGTAGGAAAATATTTTACCACCAAATTATAAAAAAAATGAATATGTATTTATTTAAATGATAAAAATTATATCTTTCATTAATATTGCTTTTATATTTTTTTTAACTGAAAACAAAAGGACTATAATGCGGAAATTTATAACAACATTAATTTGCTTTATAATATTAATACTTATCATCTCATCTTGTAATAATGAAGGATTATCTCCAAAAAAAGCATTGCAAGTAATAAATAAGGACAAAATACTTAATAATGTGAATGTCCTTTCTGCAGACAGTATGTTTGGAAGAGCACCTGGAACTGTAGGCGAAATAAGAGCATCTAATTATATTGCTAAACAATTCAATGAAATCGGGCTGAAAAAAATAAACGATTCTTATTTTCAATCATTTAATATGATAGGCACAAGAAAAATTGAGAAGAAATCTTCTCTTGTAATAAAAAGACATAATAAAATTTTAGAATATATATCAGATGAAACATTAACGTATTGGTCTTCTTCACAGAAAAAAGTAATTGATATCAAAAATGCTCCCATCATTTTTGTAGGATACGGTGTGCAAGCTAAAGAATATAATTGGGATGATATTAAGGGCTATGATTTAAAAGGGAAAATTTTACTTTTTCTAAATAACGATCCACCTGTTACAGAAAACGGAAAGGAATTATTTAAAGGTGTAACACGCACATATTATGGTAGATGGACATACAAATTTGAACAAGCTATGAAATTAGGAGCAGCAGGTGCAATAATGATACACACAACACCATCTGCTAGTTACCCATGGAGTGTTGTTCAACATAACGGCTCAGAAGAAGAATTTGCTATTGACTTGCATGGAAGTGGTTATCAAGTAGATTTTCTTTCTTGGATTGATAAAAAGACCTCCAACAAAATTGCAAAATCTATGGGCACAAATTTAGAAGGACTTTTTAAAATGAGTGCAAAAAGAAATTTTAGACCAATTGATACCGGTTATAGAATTTCAACACATATTGAGTCTGAAATTAGAAAAGTTAAAACTAAAAATATTTGGGGAATATTGCATGGCAGTGACCCCGAACTAAAAAAACAAATTATTGTATATACAGCACATTATGATCACCTTGGAAAAAATGATAATCTAAAAGGAAAAGACAAAATTTATAATGGAGCCTGGGATAATGCACTGGGTGTATCAAGTATTATGAATATTGCAGAAGCATTTTTTTCCCTGAATAATCGCCCAAAACGCTCTATCCTTTTCCTAGCTTGTGCAGCTGAAGAAAGTGGTACATTAGGTAGTGAATGGTTCGTTAACTCACCTCCGTTTAAAAGAAGCCAACTTGTTGCAAATATTAATATTGATATGCCGCAGATTTTTGGAATTACTTCGGATATATCTGCTATCGGTGTGGATATGAACTCTTTGGGTAAAACTTTACGCGAAGTTGCAAAAGAGTACAAAGTAAAAAACATAAATAGTAAAACCGTAAGTATAAATGTTGTCGGGGATACAAATCCAAATGCGGGAAGTTTTTACCGTTCTGATCAAGTAAATTTTGCTAAATTTGGAATTCCGGCAATTGCAATAAGGCCGGGTAAAAATTTTATTGAAAAACTTAATTTTGATACAGACAAATATAGAGATTCTCATTATCACCAATTAATTGATGAAGTAGATGATAAATGGGACCTATCAGGATGCGAAAGAGATATGCGTATTATGTTTGAAGTTGGACTAAAAATAGCAAACGCTAAAGAAATGCCACGCTGGGTTGAAGGAAATGAGTTTGAAAGTATTTGGAATAAATTACACAATATTAAATAATAATAAATTGGTTTAATATTTTATGAAGTTGAAAAAAGTAAACATCTCAGAAAAACTGGCATTATTTTCTGAATATTGGTCACCTAAAATTGTAGGTGAACTTAACGGACAGCAGGTTAAACTTGCAAAATTTAAGGGAGAATTTGTCCGGCACAAACACGAAAATGAAGACGAAATGTTCTATGTGCTGAAAGGTAAATTTAATATGGAATTTAGGGACAGAACAATTGAAGTAAAGGAAGGCGAATTTATAATTGTCCCAAAGGGAGTTGAGCACAAACCGGTTGCCGAAGAAGAAGTACACGTAATGCTGTTTGAACCGGAAACTATTTTGAATACCGGCGATAAAAAGAACGAATTTACAAAAGAAGATTTGGAAATAATTCAATAAAATAAATATGCCCCAACACAAAATAAATTTTAATAGCATCGATTGGGAAACACCAATACAAGGTGTAAAGAGCAAAACTTATAATTACGCCAGCAAACAAATACGTCTAATTGAGTATACAAAAGATATGCCTCAGCATTGGTGCGAGAAAGGACATTACGGTTATATAATAGAAGGCGAACTGGAAATAGAATTTGCTAATGAAAAAATCATATACAAAAAAGGGGACGGTGTTTTTATTCCCGACGGAGCAGAACACAAACACTGAGGCAGAGCAATAACAGAAACAGTAAAAGTTATATTTGTTGAAAACAAAAACTGAATTTTGAATTATGAATTATTAATTATTAGAGATTTCCTACTACTTGTGTAATTTGAGAAGTGAAAAAATAATTTTATTCTAAATAAAATTTGCGAGCGTAACTCAGTTGGTAGAGTGTCAGCTTCCCAAGCTGGATGTCGCGGGTTCGAGCCCCGTCGCTCGCTCAAATATTTTATAGGAGATTATCATAATTAAGATTACTAGACTTACAATACTTCTGTTATTAACTCCCCTGCTTTTTACAACCATTTATTCGCAGAAGAATAATAATACAGAGACAAAACTGATA
>JADFGB010000128.1 GCA_022567875.1 Bacteroidota bacterium
AAAGGCCAAGTGTTTTTAAGTCTGATACTTTCTTTATCACCAAGTTTTCTTGTTTTTCTATAATAATATTTAGCTATTGTATCACCCGCTATAAATTCTTCACTCCACATATTTAACCCTTCCCAGTAACCACCAAAATTCTCTACAAGCTTTTGACCGGCTAAGCCTGAACCTGCTAATATTAACCAATTTACTTCTTCTTTTATTTTTCTTAGATGAATTTTTTTATTTAGGTTCAGTACAAAATCAAATGCACCCTGCAGCCTGGTATGTACAGAAACCCTGTAAACCGATTTATCGTGATAAGTGCCTAAATGACTAATCCAAATTCCTCCTGGTAATATATCATTCAAACCTATTCTTATACCCTTGGAAATTAAAAAGATTGCTTCTCTCAGGATTGATGTATTAGTAATCGCTTTTATTATTTTCTTTTTATCCTGCGGGTCAATATCTTCTTCGGTTATTATAATATTCTGCCAAGAGTATTCTTCTGATGTTTCAGGATCAACAGCGACTGTTTGATTTTCACCAAGCCAATTCCTAAATCCCTTGCGTAAAGTATCTCTTGCGTTTTGAGCAATTTTATTTATTTCTTTTCTCTCTTCCAATAGTTGATATTTAACCAACAACTGTCGAGTTCTTAGATAAGATATAGGGTGGCTTACTCCATAGTAAGAAAGTAATTTAAATAAAGAAGGTATTGAAGTGTCTGAAAATCCCTTTCTCCTTTTTTCTCTTCTTATTTCATTTTACAGTGTTTGCTCAATTGCTTTTAATTTGTCTTTGCCTTGTGCAAATTTTACAAAATCATTTATTAGTTTTTCATCAAAAATATTATAATCTAGCCGAACGTATTTTTCCAAAAAAGGAATAAATCCGTCATTTAATATTTTGCTGGCTGAAAGCAGAAGCATCTTTCTTCTCAAACTTAATTTTGATGCTATTTGCGGTCTTTGTAAAAGTTCAACCGTTAAATTGTAGTTAGAATCAATGTCATGGTCTAAACCGAAATTTAGATATTCCATTGCAATTGAATTATCATTTAGCAGGTTTGATTGAAGCAGCATAGCAGAAATATGTAGTCCTTCCAAGGAGGTTTCCAACCCTTTTATAATTTTTTTCCTTATAGTGTTTTTTATTTGTGGCTTATCTTTAGGTTTTATGAATTCAATTTTATCAAATTTATAATCTTTTCTATACCATTGGTAAATAGAATCACCTGCAAAATCAGTAATTTTTTGATTACCCAACCAGCAGGAAGGAGTTGTCAATAATGATTGAAAATCAATAAAATTTTCTTTGATATGATAAAGATAATTTCCAATCTGATATATATTTGTTTGGCTATCAACAGATTTAACTTTGAGAAATAATTTTAGCTTTGGTATTTTTAATCCGTTCCTATCAATAATAATATCTCTGTTCAAAATTCCTTTTTCTCGTAAGAACCAATTTGGAACTCTTATAATGATATTTTTAAATACTAACTTTGTATAATTTAGCATATACATAGTGTTAATAACATCTTGAAAATTCTTTTCTATTATCCTCCGTTTATAAGTATTTTTGGGTGTTAATTCTCCGTGTTCAGCAGAGAATGGTCTGTCAATTATTCTAAAGTCAATTATTCTTTCGAATGGGGCTAAAAATTTATTAACAGTTACAATTACGGAAGAAAAAAAATCCTGTATTTGTGAATCATTCATATTATTTAGATTTGAAACATCATCTTCATAATTAGGAACAAATAATACAGTATTATACGGTTTATGGTCACCGACTAAAAAAACTTGTTTTACAGAATCAATATCAAGAAAGAAATTTTCAATTTTTTGTGGGGCTATTGTTTCACCTTTTATATTTTTATAAATCTCTTTTTTTCTGTCAATAATCTCAATAAATCCGTTACTATCCAATTGCATTATATCGCCGGTGGAAAGCCACCCTCCTTTTAAGAAAGTTGTTCTTTTTGATTCACCGAAATACCCAGACATTACATATTCACCTTTTATTAAAAGCTCTCCGTCCTTTGCAAGTTTTATATCTATTCCGGGAAGTTCCTTACCTAAGCTGTTTGGAATATATTTGCCGGGAAGTGTCATTGTAATACCGCCTGTTGCTTCTGTCATTCCAAATCCACTCATCAACTCGATACCGTATTTTTGAAAAAATGAGAATATTTCAGGTGGTAAAAATCCTGCTGCAGATAATCCCCATTTAAGTTTACCCCCTGTGGTTTTAGCAACAATTTGTTTTATAGTTTTTTCATTTTCAATTTCTATATCAACTTTTTCACAAATATGTTCATAAAGTTCTGTCCATTTTTTTGGTATACTTATAAAAATGGTTGGTTTAACTAATTGCATATTCAATAACATAGTTTCTGCAGACGGATTTTCCATAAAGACATATTCTGCCCCCCAGAAAATACTACCCATCATTTCCAAATAACGTCCAAAAGTATGGTATAAAGGTAAAAAAGCAAGAAATCTATCGTGTTCCCCAATTCTTGGAAGTGCAAGAGCTCTGCAAAATCTTTTATAAACAATATTCATATTTGTGAACATAATACCTTTCGGTTCACCAGTTGTCCCTGAAGTATACATTATAGTTGATAGTGATCTAGGAGATATTTTTTTCTCTAATTTTTCAATCGTTCCTTCCTTGTAATTATTTTTTAAGGATAAAAATTCATTAAAATTCAACACCCAATTTTCAGAACTGTTTCCTTTTATAATAACTGCTTTCTTAAAATGATTTAATTTATTTTTAATTGAAACAAGTATAGCCAACTGTTTCTCGTCGGAAACTAAAATATATTTTGCCTTGGTTTGATTTAATATATATTCAATGTTTTGAGGAATGGAATTTGCAGGAATCATAACATTAACAATTCCGGATGTAAGGCAAGCAATATCTAATTGTACCATTTCTAAAGAATTAACAGTTAGGAAAGCAATCATGCTCTTATTATCATTGTGTAAAAGTACATTTAATGATTTTTTATAATCATTAACATTTTCATTAATTGTTTCCCAACTATAATTACTTTCTGTTTGTCCGTGTATAACTTTAAATAATGTTTTACTTTTATAATCTCTTACTCTCTGATAAAAAAGTGTTGATACTTTAAAATTACTCTTAAGAATTAAATGTTTTATAAGTATTTCCCATTCTTTTTCATTATAAATTTTAATAAGAAAATCACTCATTCTTAATAAATTTAAATATTCATGGACCAAATTAAAGTATGTTTTTTTATCGGTATTTAATTTTTGTAATAAGTAATTTCCAAAATTATAGTAGATATCCTTATTAAGTGCGGATGCAAGAGAAGAACTAAATTTACCGTGAAAAGCGGAGATAAATATATCGGTGAGTAAAGGTGTAATATTTTTTTGTTTTTTTAATAAATCATTTAAATTTATCTTTTCTAAATATAAGTTTAACAGCTGCAGAGTTTTATTAAGCTGATCAGGTTCAAATGAAGATTTACCGGCAAAAAAAAGGGTACGAATTTTTAAAAGTTCTTTATTCATTTTAAATATTTTTTTTATAAAATTTTTAACACTTAGAATAGAATATAAAGAATTCTTAAAATTATAATAAATGGCTGCTGATAATTATTGTAGCAGCCATAAATCAGTCTTAGTTTTCAATTATTATTACTCAGATTTAGAAACTATATCTTCCAGCATTGCTGTTGTTAAAGACTTTGGCCTTTCAATTGGATAACCAAGTGCTCTATCCCAAATAATATTTGCTGTTACTCCAAGAGCACGGCCAATTCCGAAAATGACTGTATAAAAATCATACTCTTTTAATCCGTAATACCATTGTATAACACCTGATTGTGCATCAACATTTGGCCACGGATTTTTTGCTTTACCTTGTTCAAGTAAAATATCAGGTACTACTTTATAAAGAATATCGACATATTTGAATAAATTATCATCCGGTAAATGTTTTAAGCAGAATTCTCTTTGTGTTTGGTAGCGAGGATCAGTTTTACGCAATACAGCGTGACCGTATCCCGGAATAACTTGACCTGAATTTAAAGTATCCCAAACAAATTTTTTCATTTGTTCTTCAGTGGGTATTTCTCCGCCCATCTTATCTCGCACACCTTGTATCCAGCGGAGTACTTCTTGATTTGCTAATCCGTGTAATGGTCCGGCTAAACCATCTAACATTGCTGAAGTTGAATAATAAATATCAGATAATGCGCTTGAAACAAGATGACCTGTGTGAGCACTTACATTACCACTTTCGTGGTCACTGTGGAGTAAAAAATACATTCTTGCTACATCATCATAAGGTTTATCAATGCCCATCATATGTGCAAAGTTACCACCCATATCTAAACTGGGGTCCGGATCAATAATATCCTTGTTTTTGTATTTATATCTATAAATGAAAGCGGCTATTTGAGGTAATTTTGCCAAAAGATTTAAAGCATCTTCATAAGTAGGATCCCAATAATCCATCTTACTCATACCTGCATTGTAAGCCTTAACAAATTCAGATTCTTTTTGAAGAGTAAGAATTGCGACTGAAAACATAGTCATTGGATGTGTATCTTCAGGCATAGCTCTCAGAACATCAAAAACATACTTAGGTACTATCTTCCTATTATTGAATTCTTCGGCTACCGCTTTTACATCTTCTTCCGTGGGTATTTCACCTGTTAGCAGTAAATAATAAAATCCTTCAATCAATGGCATTTCAAACCCGTTGACTTTAGGCAATTTTTCTAATGTTTCAGGTATGGTAAATCCTCTAAATCGAATACC
>JADFGB010000129.1 GCA_022567875.1 Bacteroidota bacterium
AGTGCATTGTTGAATCCTCCCGATTTCTGAGAATAACCAGTCACAGCTCCCACTTGTGATTTTGTAAATTCTCTTTCTGGATTGTTGTAAAGAAATGAATAAATCTTTTTGGCACAAATCCCTATCTCGATATCATTATCGATGACATTGTCGCTGTCATTTTTTATACTCTCTACAGGAGATTTTCCATAAATTGGAGGAGGGGTAACTACTTTTTCCTTTAAAGGTATGCTACTTCTCCTCATAAAAGTAGGTACCTCAGTTTGTAACAATTTGCTACCTTTTGTAACAAAATCAGAAATAATCTGATTAAATTTATTTAAATCTGATTTAAGTGCAGCTTCATCCTGATTTTTGGCAACAGTCCTAATAATCAAGCCATAATTTTCAGGAATGATTTCTCTTGCTAAATATCTTAATCTTCTTTTTTCTCTATAATCATAAATCTTTTTTGAAACACCTATTTTATTATCAAACGGCAGCAACACACAAAATCTACCTGGTAATGATACCGCAGACGTTACACGTACTCCTTTGTTCATTACCGGTTCTTTTGTAATCTGAACAATAATATCCTCACCTTTGTGAAGTTTTACTGTATAAGTTCCATTTTGATTTTTTGAGGTATCGTGGTGTTTGTTGTTAGCATTGAAATTACCATTTTCTTCCACGTCAATTTCAGTATCTTCACCCAACATTTCTAAAAATTGCTTTGTCCTATCAGCAATATCAGAAAAGTGAAGAAACCCATCGTGTTTCATTCCAATGTCAATAAATGCGGCTTTTATGCCGGGGAGTACTCTTGCAACTTTACCAAGGTAAATATCTCCCACCATTCTCCGTTTTTCAGGATAATCAACAAAAAAATCTACTAAATTCCCGTTTTCGGTTATTGCAACACGTGTTTGAGTAGTAGATGAATTGATAATAATTTCTTTTGTCATAAAGAACAAACTCTCTTAATGAAATCAAATATTTCATTATAAATAAATTTCTATAAAAAAAGCTCATGTATTTCATATTTAAATTCATAATAAAATATAAATATCTCACTTTTTTGAAAACACTGTAAATAACAGAGCTTATAAATTAATTACAAATAGCTGAAATTATTTTTAAAATCAGCTTAAATTTCTTTTGGATTATTTTCTTCAACTTTTTCAATAGTGTTGTTTGCTTTTTCATCCAACAACACTTTCCTGCTTAATGAAAACTTTCCATTTTCAATTTTTAGCAGTTTCACTTTAACTTGGTCACCTTCTTTAAGATAATCGGTAACTTTGTTCACTCGTTTGTTGTCAATTTGTGATATATGTAATAATCCTTCTTTACCCGGTATAATTTCTACAAATGCACCAAAGTCCATAATTTTTATAACTTTACCATCATAAATTTTACCTACCTCAGGAGAAGCTGTCATTGCTTTTATGTATTCTTTACATTTATTTGCTCCGTCTTTATCCGGTGAAGCAATCGTTACTGTTCCATCATCTTCAATGGTAATATCAACACCAAAATCTCTTTGCATTTTTTGTATTGTTTTTCCGCCTGGTCCTATAATTAGACCAATTTGATCAATTTCAACTTTTAAGGTTAAAAGACGAGGAGCAAATTTAGATAATGATTCTCTAGGTTGACTGATGGCTTCTTCCATAATACTTAGAATATGCATTCTTCCTTCTTTTGCCTGAAATAGAGCTTTTTCAATTATTTCAAAGGAAATACCTTGAATTTTTATATCCATTTGAAAAGCAGTAATTCCTTCCTTTGTTCCGGCAACTTTAAAATCCATATCCCCAAAGTGATCTTCATTCCCTAAAATATCTGTAAGAATACTATATTGTTCACCTTCTTTTATAAGACCCATTGCAATTCCTGCAACAGATTTTTTAATCGGTACACCGCCATCCATTAATGCAAGCGAACCTGCACAAACTGACGCCATTGAAGAAGAACCGTTTGATTCTAAAATATCTGAAATAAGTCTCATTGTATAAGGAAATTTATCTTCTTCGGGAATCATTATTTTTAATGCTCTTTCAGCTAAATTTCCGTGACCTATTTCACGCCTTCCTACGCCTGTCATTCTTCCAACTTCTCCCACGCTAAATGGAGGAAAGTTATAATGAAGTACAAATTTTTTGCTGTAAGCTTCAAATAATCCATCAACAGACTGCTCATCATTTTTGCTGCCAAGAGTAAGGGTTGTTAAACTTTGAGTTTCGCCCCTTGTAAACAAAGCCGAACCATGGGTACGTGCAAGGATGCCTAATTCAATGCTTATAGGGCGAACCTCCTCCAAGTTTCTTCCGTCCAATCTTATGCCTTCTTTCAATATTCTTTCGCGCATTAAATCTTTTTCTAAATCGTGAAGAATGTTTTTAATATCACTTTCTTGTTCGGGATATTTTTCTTCCAAAGATTCTAAAACCGATTTTATAAGTTCTTTGTTTTTGTCACTTCTCTCATCTTTAATCAAAGATGAATAAATTATCTCTTTAAATTTATCTTCAGCTAATTGATACACTTCTTTCTTCAGATTTTCGTCAACTTCATTTTCAACAACTTCTCTTTTGGTTTTACCTACTTCTTTAACTAATTCAAGTTGAAGATCAACTAATTTTTTTATTTCAGATTGAGCAAATTTTAGTGCATCTAAAAGTTCGGTTTCATTTACTTCTTTTGATTCTCCTTCAACCATCATTATAGAATCGGCACTACCCGCAACAACCAACTCAAGATCGCTTTCTTTCAATTGCTGATGAGTGGGATTTACAACAAAGTCACCATTTACTCTGCCGATTCTTATTTCAGCAATGGGACCGTTGAACGGGATATTTGAAATACTTAAAGCAGCAGAAGCACCAACGGCAGCCAATACATCTGCATCGTTTTCTCCGTCGTGTGATAGAACAAACGCAACAATCTGAGTCTCGTTTACAAAACTACTTGGAAACATTGGTCTTATTGGTCTGTCAATCAGCCTTGCACTCAGTATTTCTTTTTCTGAGGGTCTACCCTCTCTTTTTATAAATCCGCCTGGAAATTTACCGGCAGCGGATGTTTTTTCTCTGTATTCAACTTGAAGGGGAAAATAATCAAGCCCTTCTCTCGGTTTATCTGCAGCAACTGCAGACACCAAAACCATTGTATCTCCGTATCTGACCATAACTGAGCCATTAGCTTGTTTTGCAAAACGTCCTGTTTCTATCGATAATTTCTTTCCACCTATTTCTACTTCTTTTGTAATAAACATTTATATTTCCTTTATTTTCTAATATTTAATTCTTTAATAATCGTTCTGTATCTTTCGATATCTTTTCTTTTTAGATAGTCCAATAATCTTCTTCTTTTACCAACCATCATTAAAAGTCCTCTTCTTGAATGATGATCTTTTTTATGTGCTTCAAAGTGAGAAGTAAGATCATTTAATCTTTTTGTAATAAGTGCAATTTGCACTTCCGTCCTCCCGGAGTCTTTTTCATTCGTTCCGTATTTCTTGATTAGCTCAAGTTTTTCTTCTTGTGTCATTTTGTTTTTCCTTTATTTAATTGTACGATATAACCCCAGAATAGACTGCAATATGCAGAACAAACCGGAATTTATTAATTTAGATTGTTTATAATTTCTAATCCTATCTCTTCATCTTTTTTCATTTGAGTAATTAACTCATCAGCAGAAGAGAATTTTTCTTCGTCTCTTATTCTTTCAATTATATTTACTGTAACATTCTGTCCGTATATCTCTTTTGAGAAATTCATAATGTAAACTTCGGTTGTTACATCACCTGATTCGTAAAATGTTGGTCTCTTTCCAATACTCATCAAACCGAAATAATTTATTTCTTCAACATTAATTTTAACGAGATAAATACCGATCTTAGGTAAAAATTTATCCTCTCCGGAAACTTCAATGTTTGCGGTAGGAAATCCCAAGTCCATTCCTCTTTTATCTCCATGCACAACAATGCCGCTGAATGAATACCTTCTTCCGAGCAGTTTGCCGGCTAAAAGAATATCTCCTTCTGAAAGTGCATTTCTTATTGCCGTGCTGCTTACAGTAATGTTGTCGATACAGACTGCTTCAACGAGAGAAACTTTAAAACCAAATTCATCGCCCATTTTTCTTAATGCACTTTCGTTTCCGTCACGACCCCTGCCAAAGTGGTGATCATAACCGATTACGATTTCGTTTACACCTATTTTATCAACAAGATATTCTTTAATAAACTCATAAGAAGTTTTTTGCGAAAATTCTTTTGTAAAATTCAAAACCAATAAATTATGAACACCTATCGATTCCAAAATAGGAATCTTTTCATCTAATGTGTTTAATAAACGAACTTTTTTATCTTTTACAAGAACACTGCGCGGATGAGGGTTAAATGTTACCAACATATTCCTTCCACCCAATGCAGCTGATTTTTCAACCAACATTTCAAGTATTTTTCTATGCCCTAAATGAATACCGTCAAAAGTCCCTAAAGTAATAACGGTTTTTTCATCTTTTTCAATTTTTTCTAAATCGTAAATTATTTCCATTATGTACAAATCATTTAGAGAATAACTTTTAAATATACGTTTTTTAAACTTGAAATAAAATTAAATCGAGTTGAATTACAGTCCAAAAATAAAGGCATAAATATATTATAACTCTTTTTATAATAATTAGTTGCAAGAATACTTTTTTTCAAACTCATCTATAGTTAAAGCCTGATCAACAGTATGTTTACCGATGTTCTCTCTTCGTAATTTGCTTAGCAATCCTCCACAACCGAGTTCATCACCAAA